>JAKBCJ010000203.1 GCA_021807975.1 Pseudomonadota bacterium
TGTCACCAGGAACAGCGTCACGGCGCCCAGGATCAGCAGGCCGGCCAGCAGCCAGATGTCCTGCGGCCATAGTTCCATATCGAAGAAATAAAACCGCTCGTGCGCGATATCCAGCAGCACCGCCTGGGTTGGATGCCCGGGCCCGCGGTTCCAGCGCAGCCAGGGCAGCAGATAGTAGATCGCCAGGCACACGATCAGGATGGCCCATTTGACCTGACGGACCCGTCCGTGGACCGTCTTCGGGTATACCCGAACACGGTTGGCGAACAGGTGGTCTCCGGCGGCCTCGTGCTCGATCTGAAGCCGCCGGTCTTCTTTGCTGATGCGTGACATGGTCTTTACCAATTACTCGCCGCCGCCCAAGGAGTGGACGTACAGGCTGACGGCCTTGATCGTTCCGGGGCTAAGCCGGGTGCCCCAGTTCGGCATCACGCCCTGCCGCGGCAGGGTGACCTGATGCACGATCGTTTCGCGGCTGTCGCCATACAGATGGACCTTGCTCGCCAGTCTGGGGGCGCCCATGTCGCGGTTGCCCTGTCCCTGGTCGCCATGGCAGGCGGCGCAGTTATCGGCGAAGATTTTCGCACCCGCCGACACGTCCTTGCCTCCGGCATGGCCATAGAACGTCGCCCACACATAGTCGGCGACCGCTTCGATCTCCTCCGGCTTCAACGTGCCGTCGGCGCCGAACCGCGGCATGGCGCTGTTGCGGGCGTCCGGATCGGCGCTGCGGATGCCGTGGGTCACGGTCTGCTGGATATCGGTCAGCTTGCCGCCCCAGATCCAGGCGCCCGCCGCAAGCGCCGGGTAGCCCGGGTTGCCGCCGCCGCCGGCCCCATGGCAGGGCTGGCAGTTTTCGGCAAAGGTGATGCGCCCGCTGGTCAGCGCGACCTCCATCAGGGCCGGATCAGCCTTGATGGCATCGAACGGCATCGCGGCGATCTTATCCATCGAGCCTTTGCGCCGTTCGACCAGTTTGGCGACATCGGTATCCACGTTCCTTCGGGACGAATAGCCCAGCAGACCATGGAAGTAGCCCCGTCCGTAGGGGATCGACGGATACAGCACACACAGCCCGGCGGCCCAGGCAATGCAGGCGAAGAACATATAGACCCACCATTTCGGCAGCGGGGTGTTCAGTTCTTTCAGTCCATCCCACTCATGGCCGGTGGTATCCTGGCCGGAGATGGCGTCCTTTTCGATTTTTGTGGGCACTACACATCATCCTCGAACGGAATGCGGCCTTGCTGCTCGATCTGTGCCTTGCGGCCGGGCCAGTAGGTTACGGCGACGATCCCGATGAACACGAAGAACAGGACGACGACCAGGTAATGTTCCAGCCATTGCGACGTGGTCATTGCTGTAACCTTTCCGTGCTGGTGTTGGCAAAGTTTACCAGGGTGCCCAGCATTTGCAGGTAAGCGACAAGGGCGTCAGCCTCGGTGACTTCATGGCCGTTGCCGGGTACGATGTTGGCTTTCGGATAGCGCGCCATCAGCTTCGCACTGTCCGCGTCCGGGTTTGCCTGGGCCAGAAGGTCGGCCTTGGCGTTGGCGATATCCTCATCGGTGTACGGCACCCCGACGACCCGCAATGCCTTCATGCGGCTTTGGATATCGTCGGTTTCCAGCGGCGTTTCGCCCAGGAACGCGTAGTGCGGCATGATCGATTCCGGCACCACTGCCTGTGCGTTGCGCAGATGCGCGTAATGCCAGTCATTGGAGTATTTGCCGCCAACGCGTGCCAGGTCGGGGCCGATGCGTTTCGATCCCCACTGGAACGGATGATCATACATGCTCTCGGCGGCGATGGAGTAGTGGCCATACCGTTCGACCTCGTCGCGCAGGGTGCGGATCTGCTGGCTGTGGCACAGAAAACAGCCTTCCCGCACGTAGATGTCGCGGCCCCGCAGCTCCAGCGGTGAGTATGGACGCATGCCTTCCACATGCTCGACGGTCGTTTCAATCGTAAACAGCGGGACGATTTCCACGATACCGCCGATCGCGATCGTCACCAGTGTGCCGATCAGCAAGAAGATCGCATTCTTTTCGAAGAATTCATGACGAATGAACATGGTCTCAGGCTCCTGCCAGCACGGCTGGTGCGATCAGGGGTTCGCGCGGGCGTTCGGTCGATTCGCTGGTAATGGTCATGAAGACGTTGAACACCATCATCAGTCCGCCGATCAGGAAGAACACCCCGCCCAGCAGGCGGATGACGAAGAACGGGTGAATGGCGACGACCGATTCGACGAACGAGTATTGCAGGAAGCCGAATTTGTCGTAGGCGCGCCACATCAGGCCTTCCATGATGCCAGCGACCCACATCGAAACGATGTAGAGCACGATGCCCAGCGTGGCGATCCAGTAGTGCCATGCCACCAGACGCACCGAATACAGCGCCTTGCGGTTCCACAGCGCCGGGACCAGATAGTAGAAAGATCCGAACACGATGAAAGCGACCCAGCCCAGCGCGCCGGAATGCACATGGCCGATGGTCCAGTCGGTGTAGTGCGACAGGGCGTTGACCTCGCGCACCGACATAACCGGACCTTCGAAGGTGGACATGCCATAGAAGCCGACCGCGGTGACGGAGAAACGAAGCCCGGGGTCCGTCCGCAGCTTATCCCACGCACCGGACAGGGTCATGATGCCGTTGATCATGCCGCCCCAGGAGGGCATCCACAGCATGATGGAAAACGCCATGCCGACGGTCTGGGTCCAGTCGGGCAGGGCGGTCCAGTGCAGATGATGCGGCCCGGCCCAGATATACAGGAAGATCAGCGTCCAGAAATGCACGATCGACAGGCGATAGGAGTAGACCGGGCGCCCGGCGGCCTTGGGAATGAAGTAATACATCATGCCCAGGAAGCCGGCCGTCAGGAAGAACCCGACCGCGTTATGGCCATACCACCACTGCACCAGCGCATCCTGCACCCCGGCATAGACCGAGTAGCTTTTGGCGCTGTACCAAGAGATCGGGATCGCCGCGTTGTTGACGATATGCAGCACCGCGATGGTGATGATGAACGCCAGGTAGAACCAGTTGGCAACGTAGATATGCGGTTCCGAACGCTTCAGGATCGTGCCGAGGAAAACCAGTAGATAGGAGACCCAGACGACGGTCAGCCACAGGTCCAGGTGCCATTCCGGTTCGGCGTATTCCTTGCTCTGGCTGAAGCCCAGGACGTAGCTGAGCGCGGCCATCACGATGAAGAACTGATAACCCCAGAAGACAAAGTTCGCCAAAGCCTCGCCGCCGAACAGCCTCGCCCGGCAGGTGCGCTGGACGACATAGAACGAGGTGCCCAGAAGCGCCGATCCGCCGAAGGCGAAAATCGCGGCGGAGGTATGGACAGGGCGCAGGCGCCCGAAATTGCTGAACGACAGCCCAAGGTTCAGCGCGGGCCAGGTCAGTTCGGCGGCGATGTAACAGCCAACCAGGAACGCCACGATCGCCCAGAACAACGAGGCCACGACAAACTTCTTCACCACCGCGTCGTTATAGACGACTGGCGACTCCGCCAAAGTATGATCAGACATGGGTGTTGCCCCTTGCGGCGGCCCGCGATTCGTCGCGCCGGTCGTGGTAGCGTTTGATCAGGCCGAGATCGAACAGGATCGCGAACCCGCTTAAAGCGATTCCGAAAATATACATCTCGACGTCGGCGGATCCGGCCACGAGAAACAGCCCGACCAGACCGAAACCGGCCATCATCAGTCCGACGATAAGATCACTCACATTGTTTTCCATCTGCACCTCTCCTGTGCGGCGGACAACAAAATGGCGTTACGTCGGCGAATTAACATTGATCCATGTCAATGCGCGGCCGGATGGTCTAGGCCAATTGGATGCGATGCTGGAAAGCCTCCAATGGGCCAGTGCGTTATGCACGTCCAACGTCGCGCTGCGCGGCGGATTGCTGTTGGGTCTGCTGATCGCGGGGGCAGCCGGCAGCGTCGTACATTGCGGCCCGATGTGCGGCGCGTTCGTGCTGGGCCGGGTGTCGGAGCGTATGGCCCGCCTGCCGCCCGATCGCCTGTGCGAGTGGCAGCGCACCCGCAATGGGCTGCTGCTGCCGTATCATCTGGGGCGCCTGACCACTTACGCCGGGCTGGGTGCGGCAAGCGCTGTGCTGTTCGGCCGTCTGCCCTGGTTCAACGCGCTGTCGGCCGTGCTGTTGACAGTCGCGGCCCTGACTTTCCTGAGTCATGCGCTGGGCCGGCTGATGCCGATGCGCGATCCGACGCGCCTCTACGCGGGCAAGGCGATCGCCGCGGTAACCAGGCGCATTGGCCGGGGCTCGTTCGGCGGCGAGTATCTTTTCGGCCTGACGCTGGGGTTTCTGCCCTGCGGCTTCCTCTATGCCGCTCTTGCCGCCGCGGCGGCGTCCGGTAATCCCGCGATGGGGGCCGCGGCGATGCTGATGTTTGGACTGGGTACCGCGCCGGTGCTGATGATAATCGGGATTGCCGGTCAGGCGGCGGGGCGTCGCTGGAACCGGGCGGTGACGGCGGGGGCGCCGGTTCTAATGGTGCTGAATGCAGCGTTGCTGCTGCTGCTGGCATGGCAGCGGCTGATCGCCTGACCCCGTACTCCGTCACCGCGGCATCACGCCGCCGTGTCGGGCACCACCATGCTCACGCGTGACAGATCGGCGATCGCGTGACCGTCGGCATCCAGGGTGACAGCGTCCGCATAGCGCATGCCGAACAGGATATGATCGGGCATGTAGTTCTTCATGTCCTGGACCAGGGCGTTCAACGCCTGATCCCGGGCTTCCAGCGTCAGGAACAGCCGGGCGCCGCCGGCAATCAAGGCCGAACCGTCCTTGCCGAACAGCGGGCTTGATTCATCGATGGTGTGCATCAGCGTCCATGGCATCACGAATAACGGCAGATGGGGCTGTAACAGATGCAGGTCATGGATCCGCCTGAATGACTCGCCCTCCTCGGTTTTCTCTGCCAGCAGAACGAACATCCGGGCATTCGCACTGGTCATGATCGACATGCGGCCGCTGGCAAGGCGCACCATCAGCGTCGGCTTGCCGTTGCGCATGGCGACCACCGCATTGTCGGCATAAGATATTTTAGCCTTGGGGCGGGAGAAACGAACAAACAGCACACCCGTCACGATCGCCGTGAATGCGGTGCCAGTCACGATTTCGATCGCCGAGACGATGTGGCCATAGGAGGTGGAAGGCGCCATGACGCCATAGCCGACCGTCGCCAGCGTTTCGATGCTGAAGAAAAACACATCTGCGAACGATCCCGGCCGGGCGTTGGCCACGTCGCCGGGGCTGATGACATACAGCGTGGCGAACAGCAGGTTGATGGCCAGCCAGACCAGGATCATCGCGCCAACGAAACCCGGCCAGGACAGGCTGACGGCCACATGATAGGGGTCGCGCAGGTCGAAGCGGGAAACCCCCAGCTTCCACATGCCGAACTCCGCGCGTCCGATGCGCAGCGGCTTCGGCGTGCGGCGGCGGTTGCGGGTCGTCATGGGCGTCCCTTTTTACGGTGTTAGCGGGCTGATGGTGTCGATCGTCCGCGGCAAATCGTCGGTGGTCCAGCCCCCGCCCAATGCCTCTATCAGGGACACGCTGGCAACCAGGCGGCTTTGCTGCACCGCCAGGGCCGCCTGCTGGTCCGACAGCAACAGCGCCTGTTCCGTAATCACACTTGTATAAACCACTGTCCCCGCTCGGTATGCATTCAACGTCGCCTCTACCGCCCGGCTGGTCGAGTCGACAGCGATCGCTTCGGCCCGCGCCTGTTGTTCCAGAATCCGCAGGCTCGACAAGGCATCTTCCACCTGTTGAAACGCGGTCAGAACGGTTTGGCGATACGCCGCGACCGCGGTGTCGTAATTCGCCCGGGCCGCGGCCACATCGGCGGCTCGCAGGCCGCCGTTGTAAAGGACTTCGTTGCCGGCCGCGCCAAGCGACCAAATCTGATTGCTGGCGCTGATAAGCTGGCTCAGCGGGTAGCCCGCGTATTCACCAAGCACGGACAGGGAAATGTCAGGGTAATAGGCAGCGATCGCAACGCCGATCAAGGCGTTCTCCTGCTGCATTGTGCGTTCCGCCGCCGCGATATCGGGCCTCCGCTCCAGCAGCGCCGACGGCAGTCCGGGCGGCAGGATCGGTACATCGGCCGACAGCGGTGCCGGCGCGATGGTCAGGTCGGACGGCGCATGACCGGTCAGTAGCGCGATGGCATGTTCGTATTGCTGCCGCTGCACGCCCACCGCCACCGCCGTCGCCTGAACCGATTGCAGTTGCGCCAGCGCGGTGACGTAATCGATGCTGGACGCCGTTCCGGCGCTATACTGGTTCCGGGTGATCTCCAGGGCGCGCTGATACGCGGCAGCCGTTTGGCCCAGCAACTGTCCCAGAGCATCCTCGGCCCGCAAATCGAAATAATCCACGGCCAGCGCCGCCTGCGCCGACAACTGGGCGTTCGCCAGGTCCGCCGCGCTGACCTGCGCGGCTGCCGTACTGCTTTCCACCTGCCGGCGGATACGGCCCCACACGTCCAGATCCCACGCCACCGAACCGGTGGTGTTGTACTGGGTGGCGCTGTGCGACAGCGACGATACGGAGCCGGCGCCGCCGCCATTGCGGGCCGCGCCGGCGACAAGCCCAACGGCGGGAAAAAGCCCGGATTTGGCGACGGCGACCTGCGCTTCGGCGTTGCGGTACTGGGCTTCGAATTGCTTGATCGTCTGATTCGACACCGCGACCATGGCTTCCAGCCGGTCGAGCTCCGGGTCGCGATAAACCGACCACCATGTGCCCTTGGGGGCGGAATCGGCCGGGTGGCTGATTTTCCAGCCGGCCAGTTCCTTGAACGCCGGGGACGCCGGGGCATCGGGTTTGCTGTAGTCGGGACCAACCATGCAGCCGGCCAAAGCAAAGCATAGAAACAGGTAACGCATTACTCGGCGGCCTCTGGCGTCGCGGTGCCGGGGAATGCCCGATACCAGTGTCGTTTCGCGAACAGCCGGAAGCGATCCAGATACAGATACACGACCGGCGTGGTGTACAGCGTCAGCACCTGGCTGACCATCAGCCCGCCGACGATGGAAATCCCCAGCGGGCGGCGCAGTTCGCCGCCGTCACCGAAACTCAGGGCCAGCGGCACAGCACCCAGCATCGCCGCCGCCGTGGTCATCATGATCGGGCGGAACCGCATCAGGCATGCCTCGAAAATCGCCTCGCGCGGGGACACGCCGGGTGTCCGTTCCGCTTCCAGTGCGAAGTCGATCATCAGGATGGCATTCTTCTTCACGATGCCGACCAGCAGGATCACCCCGATCAGCGCGATAATGCTGAATTCGGTGTTGAACAGCATCAGCGCCAGCACCGCGCCTACCCCGGCGGACGGCAGGGTGGACAGGATGGTGATTGGATGGATGTAGCTCTCATACAGGATGCCAAGCACGACATAGATCGCCACCAGCGCCGCCAGGATCAGGAACGGTTCGTTGCTGAGCGATTTCTGGAACACCGCCGCCGTGCCGGCAAACGAACCGTGGATCGACGCCGGCATCCCGATCGCGCGCATGGCGCTGTTCACCGCCGCTGTGGCGTCGCTGAGCGATTTGCCCTCGGCCACGTTGAAAGAGATGGTGCTGGCAACGAACGGCCCCTGATGGTTGACCGACAGCGCCGTGTGACCGGATTCGAAATGGGAGAACGCGGCCAGCGGGATCATCGTTTCCTTGCTGGTGCTGACCGCCGAACCGGACGAAGCGACGCCCTTGCCGATCGAGGTCAGCGCGTTGGTCGCCGCGTTGCGGGCGGAGTTGGCAGCGATCGCCGCGGCCGTGTTGGTGCTGGCGGTCGCCGGGGTTACCACGGTTCCCACCACCGCGTTGGTGATTTGCGTGCCGGATGCGTTGGCCCCGGCGGTGCTGACATAGACATCGCGCAGCGTCTCGGGGCTTTGCCAGTAACGCGGCGCCACTTCCATGATCACATGATACTGGTTCTGCGCGCTGTAGATCGTGGACACCTGACGCT
>JAKBCJ010000204.1 GCA_021807975.1 Pseudomonadota bacterium
TCAACCTCACGACCCGGCGCTACACAGACGACGATATCCTCGCTGTCATGGCCGACCCGAACGCGTTCGGCCTGCAACTGCGCCTGACCGACCGGTTCGGCGACAACGGCATCATCGCCATCGTCATCGGCCGCCTGCAAGCCAACCAAGATCTCCTCATCGACACATGGCTCATGAGCTGCCGGGTGCTCGGGCGGCAGGTCGAACCGACCACCCTGAACCTGATCGCGCGGGAGGCCGCCAAAATGGGCGCCAAACGGCTGGTGGGCGAATACATTCCAACCAAAAAGAATGGAATGGTGAAGGACCACTATGCCAAACTTGGCTTTACCGTTATGGAAACCGACGAAGCGGGCGGCAACCGGAGCATTCTCGATCTGGGGAGCTTCACACCCGCCGAGACGTTTATCCATGTGATCGAGGGCTAGGCCATGGCGACAGCAGCAGAAATCTACAAAGCCCTGAGCGAGATTTTCTCCGATGTGTTCCTGCGCGACGATCTCGTGCTGACTCCGGCGCTCAACGCCAAGGACGTCAGGGGCTGGGACAGCTTCAAGCAAATCGAGATCATCATGGCCGCGGAGGAGCGGTGGGCGATCAAGTTCAACACCCGTGAGCTCGATTCGCTGAGGTCCGTCGGCGACCTCGTCACCCTGATCGAGGCAAAGGCTCCGTAGTCTGGCCTGTCAGCCCTCCAGCAGATGCCCCAGTGCCCGCAATGGCCGTAGATCGTCGCAAATGATCTTGGTCACCGCCAGCATGGGCACCGCCAGGACCGCACCGGCCACGCCCCACATCCAGTACCAGAAAATCAACGCCAGGATCACCGCGACCGGATTGATGGTGAAGCGGCGGGCCAACAGCATCGGCGTAAAGATTTCGCCCTCGATGATATGAATGCCCAGGTAAAGCCCGACCGGCAGTACCGCCCACCACGATACGCCCAGCGACAGGATGGCCGCCATCAGAAACACGACGATGCCGGCCATCGGCCCAAGGATTGGTACGAAGTTCAGCATAAACGCGACGGTACCCCACAGCACCGGGTTCTCGACCCCGCACAGCCACATAACGCCGCCCGTCGCTATGCCGACAAACGCATTGATGCAGGACACGGTCAGCAAATACAGCGACACGTTCTTTTCGATATCGGCGGCCAGTTCCACCGCGCTGCGCTTGTCCCTGAAGCGAGGCAGGATCTCGACCAGGCGGCGAAGAAAAGTCTCGCCAGACACCAAAATGTAGAACAAAATCAACAAGGTAGTGAATAGGCCGGACGTTGCCGAGGCAGACCCTGACAGTACCGCGCCGACCAGGGTGGACGGTTTCACCGATGGCGTTGCCGCGGCAGTGTCGGCGCCAAGCTGCTGCATCATGTGTTGGGCCGCATCGATCGGCTGGCGCAGAAAGCTCAGGCTGTCCCGCAGTTTCGGGATGGCTTCGGGCAGTTTGCCGGCCCAGGCCGTGGCTGGCCCGGCCAGCAGACTGACCGAACCGCCAAACGCGGCCAGGACCAGCAACACCGACAGGATCGCGCCGGCCGCGCGAGGGATACGGCCACGCTCCAGCAGGCGTACCAGGGGTTGCAGCAGCAGCTTCAGGACGATCGCCAAAACCAGCGGCAGAACGATTTCCGATGCGACGTACAGCGCGGAAAGGCCGGCCATCAGGAACAACCCGCCAAGGTAAACCGTCTTAGGGTCGGTCGGCAGCGGCATGTCGTCGGCATCGGCTTTGGGTTGGCTGAAGGTCTTCTTCTCGGTCACCGACCCGACGATCCGACCGCGTACAACATCCCCCTCTGCTTCCGAAACCGAAACGAAACTGCTGAGGGTCTCCGCGGCTTCCAGCCGATCTTCTGGCGTTATATCGGATTTTGGCAATCGAACGCTCCCCCGGTCCCGGCACCAGGTCAAAACGTTTTCCTGGCGTCAGGGATGCCGCCCGAGGCGATCACGTCAGCGGTATCAGGTGCTTCAGACAGTCCAGTGCTGCAAGCCGTTTTGCCCCGCGGACAGGTGCCCGCTAAGACCAACGGCACTGTGTGAGGTGGTCATCAGTGCGCCCAGCGTCGCGGTATCCTCGGGCGGCACGCGGGCCATGGTGCGGGCGCCGTCGGGCAACCGGAGGACCACCGCCCCGAAGTCGGGCGTACCATCGGTGCGGAATATCACCGTATGGGTTTCCACTGTCGCCTGGCCGGTGCGGTCATCGACCAGCTTCGGTGCCGGACCGCGCCGTGAGTCGGCCTCGGCCTGAAGATCCCGGGATATCAGGGTGTTGGACAGGGCTCCGCCCAGCACCAGGGACCGATGCTTGGTAACAAAGCCGCCTTGCCCGTACAGCAGCCCGAGCGCGCCGGGGTCGGAACGCAGCGCGCGGACCATGCCGCAGGCGGCGTGCAGCATATAGGCGTTCAGCGGGGCGCCGTGGAAGGTCAGGCCGCCGGCGACGGTGGGCAGCGTGCCCTCTGGCAGGCCCAGCTTGCGGCGGGCCATTTTCGGTACGCAGGGGAAGCAGCTGTAGAACTCGCGATGGGCGAAGCGGTTGGCGTCGCCGCCGGCGATCTCCAGCGCCGCTTCCAGCACTACGTCCATGGCATGGGCGCGGTGGAACTGGTCGCGCTGCATGTAATCCAGCGGCTCGCCGGCCGCCGCGCCGCCCTGGATCGGGATCGTTCGCGAGTCCGGAATGCCCGCCGCGCGGGCGGTTGCCAGGCTGGTGAGCAGGACAGCGGAACCTTGGTTGACCAGCGGGTTAGCCGTCATCAGCTTGGGATACGGCCAGGCGATCATGCGGTTGCTGGCGGACGGGGTGGCGATTTCTTCCGGTGCGAACCGGCGTTGCAGCCAGGAATCAGGGTTGTCGGCCGCGACCGTTGAGTAGGCCGACCAAAGTTCGGCCGACTCCGCCAGGCCCTGCGCCGGGGTTTGGCCCCACGCCGCCTGGGTGGCGTTTTCGTACAGCGGATAGACCCGGATCGGCATGTCGATCCCGTGCCGGCGCGCCAGCTCCGCCAGATAGTTCCGGTTGCGTGGCTGGGCGTTCGGGTCTTTTGGCGTCCAGGGCAGCTCGATACCGCGCTTCTGCGCGGCGGAGACGGTATGCTGCGCCTCCGCCCCGCACACCGCCGCGACTACGCTTTCCCCGCGCGCGATCCGTTCGGCGGCTTCGTGCAGGAAGCGAACCGGCGTTTCCCCGCCGACTGGACCATAGTTGCGGTGGGCCGGCGCGATGCCCAGCGTTTCACACAGCGACGCCGGCAGGTCCGCATACGGCCAGCAGACCGAGTTCACGACGTCGATCGCATCGATCCGGCTGACCAGCGCGGCACCCGCATCGGCCTCGGCGCGCCGAAGCGCCTCGGCCATCAGCGCCATGGGTTCCATGCCCAGCGCCGGATCGGCGGGCCGGTCCTTGACCTCGCCGATGCCGACGATAACCGGGATGCGATCGGCGTTCATGTCAGCGCTTTCCGGCTTTGGCGCGTTCCTTGTCGAAGTCGATCGCGTTGCTGGCGGACGCGCTCAGCATCGATGACTTGGTGACCGACAACGCCGCCGCCGCCGCCTCGTTCTCGTTGATCTTGGCCATCACGGCCTCGCGCGCCCGATTGAAGTACTCGCGGTTGTTGGCGACGAAGTCGCGCGATTTGTAGAGCTCCTTCATGTAGCCGTTGATCTGCGGCACGACGTAGCGGGCCACCATATCCCAGCTTCGCATGGTGTTTTCAGGGTTCGCCCAGTCATGCACGAAGCCGACCACGGTGCCGAACCCGCCGCTGACGTCGATCACCGACTTGATGCGCTCCACCAGATCGTCCGGCGTGCCGATCGTCGCGGCGGCATTGTCGGAGAACGCGGTCATATCGACCGCCTCATCCCCGGTCTTGAACGGCTTCGCGCCAGGGCGCTGCAACGTCGCGGTGATGTATTCGTTGTGATGCCTCAGCAGCCCGTCGCGCGCCTCGGCCCGGGCTTTTTCCCGCGTTTCAGCGATGTGCCAGCTCAGCAGCACGCGCCAGTTCTTGCGATCGACGGTGGTGCCATGCTTGGCGGCGGCGGCCTCGGCGAAGCTCCACTGCGTCGGCAGGGCTTGCAGCCCCTCGCTGGACATCGACCCGATGGAGATGATGCCGATCCCGTGCTTTCCCGCCAAAGTCATGCCGGAAGGGCTGATCTGGGAGGCGACGACGAACGGCATATCCTCTTGCAGCGGCAGCAGTTGCAGCGCCGCGTCATTCATGTTGAACCATTCTGATTTGGCGGTGACACGCTCCCCTTTGAACAGCCGGCGGATGATGGTGATGGCTTCGTCCTGGCGGTCGCGCAGCACCATCGGGTCGATGCCCAGCGTATGCGCATCGGATGCCAGCGCGCCCGGGCCCGAACCGAATATCGCCCGCCCCCCGGTCATGTAGTCCAACTGCACCATCCGTTGCGCCACATTGAACGGGTGGTGATACGGCAGCGATACCACGCCGGTGCCGAGTTTGATCCGCTTGGTGCGCTCCCCGGCCGCCGCCAGAAACATTTCGGGCGAGGCGATCATTTCCCAGCCGCTGGAATGATGCTCGCCGCACCAGAATTCGTCGAAGCCCAACCGGTCGATGTGTTCGACGAAGTCGAGGTCGCGGCGGAATTGCAGCATTGGATGCTCGCCGATCGGGTGATGCGGGGCGAGGAAGGCTCCAAAACCAAGGCGGGACATAGGGAAGTCTCCTGAACGTGTTTGCTTGCAGGGGACGGTAAGGGGAGGGACGGCGCCCGGCAAGGGTCAGGCGAGGGCTGGAGGTATAAGATACGTTGGAAGGGTGGCGGAGAGCCGCATTATCGGATCGGCCGCGGCAGCGACCGCAGGTCATCGCAACTCTGATCATCCCGCTTTCTTTGTGCTCCACCCGGTCGGCCCAGACAAACCAATGGTCGGTGGACTCCCGGGGTTTTTGAAGGTCTCTGTGGGACCAAGCTATGCGAGCACCAGAAGCGGTCAGAGGTATCAGGCAAACGCAGCGAGCGACTTGGGGAGTGAAACCAGCCAAGCGCTAATTGGCGCGGCCATGTCCACCTGTGAGCGGCGCCCCGCTCCGGCACTTCGATGGTTGTGCCATTAGAGGCCGAAGGGATATGTCTCATCGTCGCCGGCAGTCACCTGCCCGGGCAAGGGTATGACCGCGCGGGTCTTATCGAACCATGCGAAGGCGTCGTACTGGTCGGGAAGCGTCGCGTAGGTGTAATGGCTCCAGCGCTCTGTCTCCGGCCTATATATAACCCCAATGTAACGTTCCAATCTGGGTTCGGCGAGAACACGCCGAAGATCGTCCCGATGTCCGGCCCGCAGGTCCCACAGGAAGCGTTCATGGCCGACCTGGTGACACAACGCCTCATAACTGTCGGGTCGGGACGGCCGCACTGTCTTGATCTCCATTGGCGCATCCCATTCGGAGGCGGCCGCAACGGTGCCGGTATGTGTGCCGAAACCGATCAATGTAGCCTCGGGCCCATAGGCCTGGCGGCACAGTTGGCCGATGTTCAGTTCCCCACGCTCCATGCCCATATCGGTGAACCGTGCATCGCCAATGTGGGAGTTGTGGGCCCAGACAACGGCTTTCTTTTCTGGACCAGCCCATTCCAGAATGTGCTGCAGCGTATCGAACATATGCTGGTCGCGCAGGTTCCAGGACTCGTGGGAGCCGTAATACATGATCCGGTAATAGCGCTCCGCATTTGCCACCAGACGCGCATTCTGCGCCGCGTCGAAAAAACCTGCGCCGTCGTGGCGTGCGTATCGAAGTTCCTTCTGCAGTAGATCGACGAGAATGCGGGTTACCGGCTGTTCGCACAGTGCGTAGCCTTCGGTGAGCGCAGCCCGTCCGTAGGCAGCCGGTTCCCGCGACCAGGGCGACAGGCAAGCATAGCGGATGCGCGCGACTTCCGCCGCCTTGGGATCGACGCGATCGAGGTAAGTGAGGACGGAGGCAATCGAGGCGGTCATGTTGTACAGATCGAGACCGTAGAACCCCACTCTGTCGCCGGGCGATCGCGTAGCGTTGTGGTGCCGAAGGAAGCCAACGAAGTCATCGACATCCTTGTTGCGCCACATCCAGGTCGGGAAGCGCGCGAACGGCGATGAGCTCATTGGCTCGTGCGGGCTTTGCCGTACATAGCGGTCGATTGCGGCGGCATCGGGCCAGTCAGCCTCCACGGCAACAATGGTAAAGCCGTGGCGCTCGATCAGCCGGCGCGTGATAGCCGCGCGAGCCCGATAGAACTCCGACGTGCCGTGGGAGGCCTCTCCGAGCAACACAATGCGCGACTGACCAAACCGGTCGAAGGCGTCGGCGAAGGCCGGATCGTCCAGAGCAGGCAATGGTTCCGCCGCGTCACGCAGCAATGCCGCCGTCGATACTGGTTGGGCCACCGAGGGCGCTACAGGGGCGTGACGTCGTGCTGGCGGCACCAAATAGTGCTGGAACCAGGCGGCTGCCATCTCGGTGACCGTTTCCAGCGCGCCAGGTTCCTCGAACAGATGGGTCGCGTTGGGGACAATCCTCAACAGCTTTTCACACCTCAACTCGGCCAACGCCTGGCGGTTCAGGGTGAGCACCTGACGATCGTCGCCGCCGACGATCAGCAGGGTTGGCGCGCTGACCTCAGCCAGTCGCGATCCGGCCAGATCGGGGCGGCCGCCGCGGGAGACCACCGCCTGCACCCGGCCACGAAGTTCCGCCGCGGCCAGTAAAGCCGCCCCAGCGCCTGTACTGGCCCCAAACAGACCCAGCGGCAGATCGGCGACGTCGGGTTCAGCACTGATCCATTGCGCCGCCTCCAGCACGCGCTCCGCGAGCAGCGAAATATCGAAGACATTGCGCCGGTCCTTCGCCTCATCCGCAGTCAGCAGATCCAGCAGAAGCGTGGCGAAGCCCTTTGTGTTCAATGTCTCGGCGACAGAGATGTTGCGAGGGCTAAGCCGGCTCGACCCGCTCCCATGCGTGAACAGAACAATGCCGCGCGGGTCCGGCGGCACGCACAGGTCGCCGACCAAGCCCAAGGGCGGCACTGCGATCTGCCGCTTGGCAAAGACCCGGGACGGGCCAGGAGCCTCCGCCCAACCTTGTCGCAACAGCCCGACTGTTTCTTCATCCGTGAGCTGATGGAAATCGCCGTAGAAAGCACCGACTCCGTTAAAGCGCTTGGCGGAGTGCAGGCATACGACAAGGTCTGCGTGTTTGCGGATATCGGTCAGCGCTTCCTCCGGCGCAACAGGGATCGCGAGCACAGTCTTAGCTGCGCCCTGGCGCTTGACCGCTATCAGGGCGGCTTTAGCCGTGGCCCCGGTTGCAAGACCATCATCGACAATGATCGCGGTACACCCCGCCGGGCTCAGGCGCGGGCGGTCGCCCAAATATCGGGTACGGCGACGTTCCAGTTCCACAAGTTCGCGCTGGCGAGCACGCTCGAGATAAGCGTCGTCCACGCCGGAAATGCGCCGCATGTTTTCGTTGATAACAGTCTGAGGATGTTCGCCCTCGACAACCGCGCCAAGTGCTACTTCGGGTGCGCCTGGCGCCCCAATCTTGCGCACCAGCATGAGATCGATCGGGGCATGGAGAGCTTGCGCGATCTCCAGTGCAACGGGAACACCGCCGCGAGGCAGAGCGTAAACCACAGGCCGATCAAGCGTCATCGTAACCAATCTGGCGGCCAATTGGCGGCCTGCATCTGCTCGGTCAGCGAATTTGAAATGCATGCTGGTCATTCGGCAAGTATAGCAGCCTGAAAGCATCGCGCAGTGACTTGGATCAAACGTGTCGCGTCCGTGCCGGAGTGGACGCGGCGTTTAGCTGGTCCGCCTCCGGGCCGGGGCGGCGGAATCGCCTTCCAAGCGATCGCGGCGACGTGACTGGTCCTCGAAATCGGGTAGTCAGACCCGGCTCTCACTGTGTCAGACGATCGCGCCCGTGATCTCGCGGGTCAGTTTCTGCCGCATCGCCTCGGCAAA
>JAKBCJ010000205.1 GCA_021807975.1 Pseudomonadota bacterium
AATGCAGGACGCGCAGGACGCCTGATGGCCGCCGACCTTCAGCCCATCCCGGTTGGGGCGGATATGGTTGGCGTTGTGGATCATCCACGCCGACAGCCACAGCAGCTTGCGCTCAAGCTGCTTCAGCATATGCACCCGGCGCGATTCAGGCGGCATCAGCGTGGTCATCGCTGCGATCGGTGCGTTCATTGGGGATCCTCCCGGCGGTGTCGGCCAATCGGGTTTCTGCCATCGTTCGCGCCGGAAGTCACCGGGTTGAGTTGCTGGTGTGCGGAGGCGGCGGCAAGAGGTTTTCGGGAGGCGGTGGGCGGCTTGGAGCCTGGACACCCACACATGCGAACCTCACTTAGCGTTTCATAATGACCCTGCTAGATGAACCCTGCGTCGCTGCTACCGCTGTCATGCCGGTAACTGGTCACGACACAATGGTAATTGGCTACGCACACCGGACAGAGCCTTTTCGACCCTGGCGCAAGGTCCCCAAAAGATGACGTTGCACCGAAATTCGTTGATACATTTCTCGAGACCACTCTCATCGAAATGACCATTACTTTATCAGTACGTCATATTGACAAGAATTCAGACGCGTCACGCCACACCGAACACTACTTATCCGACGCCCTACCGATATCGCATTTCCCATTTAGGAAAAGCGATCTCTTCTAGCGCCGTGACCCGAGACGTAGCGATGCAAGCAGCACTTAGAGCACCTTCAACCCAGGATTTTTCTTTCTCTATCGTAAATATCCAGAATCCAAAAGTCCATTTTGGATCTGCGTCAATGTCCCGGATGACCCGATGGCGGATCAACTGTTCGCGAATTTTTGGAATATAATCTTTTTCGAATTCCGATATTTTGCCCTTTAGACCGTAGGGGGCCTTCGTCACCTCGACCATCCAAACTTCATTGTCCGGGAAATTGACTGCCAGGAAGTCAGGTTCAGCCCTCCATTTCTCCGGCCCCTCGACAATATATTGCGGATTCAAGAAACAACCTCTGTCAATCGCCAGGTAGGTCTCAACGAGCTGTTCCCAAACACCTTCAGCCATATCCGTAATCTCCCTGCTACCAGATGCAATCTATAAGCTTGATATTATTACCTATGTCCGTTATTATTACGACACGCCAGTGCTGTCGTCAACATCTCCAACTTAGCCCGCAACGCCTCCGGCTCCACCACCGTGACCGCAGTTCCCCAAGTGAACAGGTGCCAACACATCTCCAGCAACCCACCGGCCCGGAAGCGCACGGTAACAGCGCCATCCATTTCTCTCTCGATGGTCTGTGAGGGATGAAACAACCAAGCAGCCGCGTCCTCCGCAGCCTCCGGGCAAAACCGCAGCACCACATTGACCGGGTCTTCCTGGAACACCCCAAACGACTGCGCCGCGTAGGCCTCCAGCGAGAAGTCTTCCCGCCGCTGAAACCCACGGTCGATCAGATCGGCGGACAGGATGCGGTCCAACCGCCAAAGCCTCATTTCGGGCAGATCGTCCACATGCGCGACCAGCCATCCGCTTCCGCCGTAAAGAATTCCATAGGGACAAAGGACGCGGGTTGCAGGCTCCTCCGCGTCGCGCCGGTCGTACCGGACCACAACGGGCTGCATGCCAAGGATCCCACGCCGCAGGGTGGGCAGCACGCCCTTCGCGATGGTTGGTCTAGGCCCGGGCCGCATCGCGACGCCCTCGGCTTCCATCAGCGCGGCGATGTCAGGCTCCGAACGGCGAAGCGCGTCCGGCCGCATGACCGCCCGTAGCGTGGTCGATGCCTCGCGCAGCAGGGCGGCTCGGTCATCCTCCCCGCGCGTCTCGCATTCGCGTGCCGAGGTTTCGATCGCCGCGACAGCCTCCGCTCGGACGGCAATAACGCCCACCAATGCGCTGCCAGGCAGATGCCAGCGGCGCATCCGCTGATCGTCTTCCTTGAACTCCATTTGTGGGAACATCGAAGCCAGGGTATCGCGCAGCCGTTCGGCAGTCCGGCGGCCAACGCCGAGACTTTCCGCCATTTCATCGAGCGTCAGGCCGGTTCGGGTGCCAGCTAATGTGCGCGCCAAGCGTAACAGCCGTTCGGACGATTCATATCTCATGATGCAAACTCATGCTGACTCAAATAATGAATAAACCCAGTGTTAGTCGGTGCTGCACCGAACGCCAGCCGCCCTCTCTTCGGTAAACGCCACCCATCGGTTTTCGCTGTCCATTCCCCCTTCGCAAGCCGACATTGTCTGGCGCAATCCGGCCGCGGTCGTGAATGTAACCCGATATCGGTAGTGCGAATCGACTCTGGCCAGGCCGAGCACGTCGATCAGCACGCAGCGGCCTGGCTGTACGACATCCCAGTGGCCGACGTTAATACCACTCCCGGGCGGCTCCCCATCGCGACAAGGGTTGTCGAAAGGTTCGGTCGAGTCCGCCGAATCGGTCACCACGACGACCTCGGTTATTGGCCCGGTTCCAGCATTACAAAGATAGAAACGAGTATCAGGCTCATTCCAACGAAAGTCGGCATAGAGACTGAGCGCGGCAGGCGCCCCCGGCAACGCGATCTCGACAAGGCCCGGATCGAGAACCGCGCTCAATGTCCAACAAAAAGGACGATAATCCCCCCGGAGCCTCGGCTCCGTGAACGCCTCACCGGACCCAATCCCGGCACACGAAGGGATAATAAAGGCCACGTCCAGCAAGCCGGGGGTTGTGTGAGCCGCCGCGGCACGTATCGCGGCACGGAAAGCCGGACGCCCCTTCACCTCGCCTTCACGTTCAGTGAACTCCCTAATCAACCTGAATTCGTAGTTCTCGAACAGCTCACGAACTGCCTCTTTCTGCGCCAGCAAAGCCCGTGCCGACGCCTCCGCCTCGCTTGGGCGCGTCCGGTAATAAACGACCGCCTTCATCCCCTTATCCTCTTTCGACGACATGCCCACCGTCCAATCCCTGCGTCCGAAACAACTAATAGCAGACAGATGCGACGGAACAGGACGCACCCAAACCATCGACCGAAATGTTCCATTGCGGAACCCACCGCGCGGAACCACCATGGATAGACCCGCGGAGAAACTACAGTGGCCAGCCGACACCTTACCAAGTCCCGCTACATGGCTGGCCTGCAATGCCTGCGCCGCCTCTGGCTGCAGGTTCACGAGCCGCATGACTACGAGGCCCCCGTACCCGGCTCCCCGCTAGATATCGGTCAGGAGATCGGCCAAAAGGCCCATCTTCTGTTCCCGGGCGGCATATTGATCGACGAAGAGCCCTGGCAACATGCCCAAGCGGTCGAAAAGACGGCGGTCATGATGCTGGACCCTGCAGTTCCCGCGATCTTCGAGGCCGCGTTTGTGCACGACAACGTTCGCGTGCGCGTCGATGTGCTGGAACGTCGTGCCGATGGATGGGGCCTGCTGGAGGTCAAAAGCAGTAGCCGGGTCAAGGATCATTACCTCGACGATATTGCATTGCAGGCTCATGTGCTGACGGGCGCAGGCGTCCCGCTCTCCAAGATTGAGTTGCTCCATATCGATACCAGCTACATTCGCGGGCCGGGGGAGATTGAATGGCCGGCTTTTTTCGCCAGAGTGGACGTAGCGGGGAAAGTGGCGGCAAGACAGGCCAGCCTGCCAAACCAGTTGCCCAGCCTGCACGCATGCCTGGAACAAGAAACGGCGCCGCAAGTCGAACCGGGGGGCCATTGCAGCAATCCGTACGAGTGCGAGTTCTGGGACCGCTGCACCGCTGACAAACCCGACGACTGGATTGCTTACCTGCCATATCTGACGCCATCGCGGGCTGGCGCGCTCGATGCACTCGGTGTCACGGCGATTTCCGAAATCCCCCAGGATTTTCCTTTGAGCTGGAAACAGGAAGTCATTCGGGACTCAATCGTCAGCGGCCAACCTTATGTAGCACCCAGGTTGCCGGCATTGCTTAGCGGTTTCGGACCGCCTGCCTGTTATCTGGATTTCGAGGCAATGATGCCGCCTATCCCGCTCTATGCCGGGACAAGGCCTTATCAGACCTTGCCATTCCAATGGTCGTTGCACATCGTGGCCGCGGACGGGGCGTTGACACACAAGGACTTTCTAGCCCCCGTAGATGGCGACCCGAGGCGACTATTTGCCGAAACGCTGATTGCGGCGCTAACCGGACCAAATACTCCGATTGTCGTTTATTCATCGTACGAACAAACGCGCTTGAAGGAGCTCGCCGGTCAGTTCCCCGACCTCGGGCCAGCCCTGACCGCTATCATCGACCGGCTTGTCGATCTGCTACCGGTTGTGCGCGGCGCCGTCTATTTTCCGGCGTTCGGATTCAGCAATTCCATCAAGTCGGTGGCGCCGGCGTTGCGCCCTGGTTTTGGGTATGACGATCTTGCCGACGTCGCCGATGGCATGTCAGCCGCGGGAATTTTTCTAGGCCTTGCCTCGGGTAAGACCGCCGATCCGCATGAGGTTCGACGGCTTAGAACGGCGCTGGTGGCGTACTGCACCCGCGATACGATGGCGATGGTCGAAGTGCATCGTGCGCTGATCTCGTTGTCCGGCGATATCGTAGCCGACACAAGCACCAGCACGTCCGCTTCTGACGTTCTGGTAAAGTAGAGCATGGTTGAGAAGGAGCCGTTAAATGGCGCGAGACATCCAAGGACACGATCCGGGTCCACCACACGGGCGCCTCGAACACTTTGAGGGGACGCCGGAGGACGCCGAGCCCGCGGTTGGAATTTTCTGGTTTGCCGTTAATGCCGCGGGCATCCGCGGTATGCTCGCGCAAATCTGCCGGCTGGCCGACGCTGAACCCTATGGCGACTGTTTGACTTTTCCGGACGGACATTACGAGGTCTGGACCCGTTGGCGACGAATAGGCCCACCCGACAACGCGCTTACGAAAACCGTTGAAGAAACAGAATATGATGAATGGCCGCGAGGACGAATCGTGTTCGATCGAGCCCTTGATAGGTTTATCGTCTATGCTGACCGGCGTATAACATCACTGGGTCTGACCGGACGGATCGTTGAACATTTCCGGCTTCCCACGGATCGGGTGATAATTCGGCACGATCAGCACTACAGCAGCCCACGATCGATCAGAGCCAGCACGTGATGCGGAAACGAAGCGCTGCCGACGTGGTTGCCTCTCTCCCGTGGCCGCTCGTGATGATCGACTTTGAGGCGAGTTCACTTGATCCCGCTGGGTATCCTATTGAGGTCGGCCTGGCCGTCTGGCCCCGCCCGGACGAACCGATCAAAGGCTGGTCGGCACTGATCTGTCCAACAAAGGCGTGGATGCGGGACGGCCACTGGAGTTCGGCCTCCGCAAAAGTGCATGGCCTGCAGGGGCGTGACCTTATGGCGAGTGGCTGGCCCGCCGAACATGTAGCCCGGACACTCAACGCGGTCGTTTGGCCATGCGGAACTGCTTGGTGTGATGGCGGACCATACGACGCTCACTGGGCGCGAATGCTGTTTCGCGCGGCCAATGTCGACCCTACCTTTGTTCTCGATGACTGGCACCGCCTCGCCATGATGCTCGGCAAGGAGGCACGCGAGCGCGCGCTCTCCCACCACATATCTCGGCCGGCCAAACATCGGGCACGCGCCGATGCCGAACAATTGCTGCTGGCACTCGCTGACGCGGCAGAGATCGAAGTCGGTCCGGTAGAGGATATAGACGTACCACGAGGTTAACCGGCACCGCATTTATCCCTCTCCTGTAGCGTGAGAGGATTGGGGGCTGCGACCAACTTCCGACGTTCAAAATAGGCATTCGCCAGCCGGTTCCACCAATCGACACGGGGTCTGCGCAAGTTTGCGACATAGTTATGAACTCCACGCACTGCACATGGCTTCGATACAGCCCGACCGGCAACAATCAGGGAGACTGCCACGATTGGTGCGTTCTCCCGGCGGTGTCGGCCACTCAGGTTTCTGCCACCGTTCGTGCTGGAAGTCACCGGATTGAGTCGCCGCGGCGCTGGCATGGCAGCTGCGCGCGCAGTCCCGTCACGGTCGCCCGTCAGGCAACCGTGACGGCGTCCAATCAAGGTCCGATGCCTGCCGGTCCGGACACGCACACGCCATGGCGCCGATAAGCGCCATACCCCGGACCAGCAGGGTGGCGGCCCTGCAACGCCGGTATCAGGCCGGCGATTTATGGATCGGATCGACCCAGAACACGGACTCCGGCTGTTCCGCCGGGGCGATGTCCAGGTTGACCACCACGGCTTCGTTGTCGCTGCGCACCAGGACGCATTCCAGCGTCTCGTCGGTCGAGGCATTGATCTCCTGGTGCGGCACATACGGCGGCACGAAGATGAAATCGCCGGCCTCGGCTTCGGCCACGTATTCCAGCTTTTCGCCCCACCGCATCCGGGCCTTGCCCTTGATCACATAGATCACGCTTTCCAGCGCGCCGTGGTGATGCGCGCCGGTCTTGGCGTTGGCATGGATATGCACCGTGCCGGCCCAGATTTTCTGCGCACCCACACGGGCGAAATTGATCGCCGCCGCCCGGTTCATCCCCGGCGTCTGCGCGGTGTTGGTATCGAGCTGATCGCTTTTGATCACCCGAACGCCGTTCAGCTTCCAGTCAACCGGATCGTGGTGATGATCGTGGCTCATGACTTCGTCTCCGAGACAAATTTCTCCAGCCAGTGGATGGTATAATCGCCCGCCTGGAACGACGGATCGTTCACGATCCGCTGGTGCAATGGAATGGTGGTCTTGATGCCGACGACGGCGAATTCGTCCAGCGCCCGGCGCATCCGGTCGATCGCCCTTTCCCGTGTCGGGGCATGCACGATCAGCTTCGCCACCAGGCTGTCGTAGTAAGGCGGAACGAAATACCCCGCATACAGCGCCGAATCGACGCGCACGCCCAAGCCGCCGGGGGCATGGAACGCCGTCACCCGGCCGGGAGTCGGCATGAACGTCACCGGGTCTTCGGCCGTGATACGGCATTCGATCGCATGGCCGCTGAACGTGATGTCGCCTTGCCCGTAGCCCAGTTCCGCCCCGGCGGCGACACGGATCTGTTCGCGCACCAGATCGACATCGCACAGCATTTCCGTCACCGGATGTTCCACCTGCAACCGCGTGTTCATCTCGATGAACGCGAACTGGCCGTCCTGATACAGGAACTCCAGCGTGCCGGCATTGCGGTAACCCAGCTTTTTCAGCGCCGCCGTCGCCGTGGCCCCGAGTGCGTCACGCTGCGCGGGGCTGATCGCGGGCGAGCCGGCTTCTTCCAGCAGCTTCTGATGCCGGCGTTGCAGGCTGCAATCGCGCTCCCCGAAATGCACCACGTTGCCGTGGTTGTCGGCCATGATCTGCAGCTCGATATGGCGCGGCCGATCGAGATACTTCTCCATATAGACAGCATCGTTGCCGAACGCCGCGCGCGACTCGGTGCGGGCCAGACGAAACGCGTCCTCCAGTTCCGACGGATCGCGCGCCACCTTCATGCCGCGCCCGCCGCCGCCCGCCGCCGCCTTGATCAGCACCGGGTAACCGATGCGGTCGGCGACCGCCCTGGCGGATTCGAGGTCGGGAAGCTCCCCGTCGGAGCCGGGGACGAGCGGCACGCCCACCGCCGCCATCGCCGTCTTGGCCGCGATCTTGTCGCCCATCATGCCGATATGGGCAGAGGAGGGGCCAATGAACGTCAGCCCATGCGCGTCCACCATCTCGGCGAACTTGGCGTTTTCCGACAGGAAGCCGTAACCAGGATGGATCGCGTCCGCCCCGGTGATCGCCGCCGCGGACAGGATCGCCGGGATGTTCAGATAGCTGTCCTTCGCCGGCGGCGGACCGATGCACACGCTTTCATCCGCCAGGCGCACATGCATCGCCTCGGCATCGGCAGTGGAGTGTACCGCCACGGTCGCGATCCCAAGCTCCCGGCAGGCGCGCTGGATGCGAAGGGCGATCTCGCCGCGATTGGCGATCAGGATTTTCTGAAACAACGGATTATTCCAGGATCACAAGCACT
>JAKBCJ010000206.1 GCA_021807975.1 Pseudomonadota bacterium
CGCCGATTGCCGTCCCGGCGGTCATCCAACCCTGGTGGCCGATGATATTCTTCCTCGTCTTCAAATCCCCCGCCGAGGGCCAGACCCACATTTTCCGCCGCGGTGAGCCGTTCATTCAAATCACCATCGTTCCATCGGAAACCAAATTCGACCTCATCCCGATGACCGAAGAAGAAGCTGCCGAACGCGAATTGCAATCTCAGCGTATCTACGCAAGCCGGGCGACACTATCGGCGGATACCAGGTGGTTGTCTTCGACCGATACGGTTTTCGACGGCACCTATCGCCGGATCTTCGGTGCCGCCCGGCATCTTAAGAAATCATCGTCCGACTAACGGTAATATCCGCCGCCGTAGTAGTTGTCGTGGTGGTGATGGTGGTGATGATGATGGTGATATTGCACCTGCCGCACCGGATTGCGGGCCTCGGGCACCGGGCCTGGCCGTGCCGTGGCCAGCAGTGCGGCGGCATTGGGGATCGGTTTGAGCAGATCGGCATAGGACCCGGCCCGCAGCGCCGTTTCCATCGTCAGCGGGATGGCAGAGGCGGCCCGGGCCGGCGCGACGGCAACCAGCGCCCCGACAGCGCCGATCAGTCCAGCTATACTTTTGTCCATCTTACGATCTCCAATAAAACCGCCCGGGGGCCTTTGCCCTGTTTCTATATGGACAACAAAGGCGGCGAAAATATGGAATCGTTTCGTGCCCGGCCACGCCGGCCGCGGGTGCGAACGCTTGGCTCGACCGCCGCCTACCGGATGACCTAAGCTGCCGGCGATGACCCGGTTTTCCCTTGCCCACCTGACCGCCCTGTCCCTGCCGCCGCCCGCGTTGATCCGCGCCGCGGCCGATGCCGGTTATGCCTCTGTCGGGCTGCGGCTGATCCAGGTAGCCCGCGACACGCCCTGGTATCCGCTGATGAGCGACAAGCCGATGCTGCGCGAAACCCGCGCCGCGATGGCCGACACGGGAGTCACCGTGAACGATATCGAGTTCATCCGCATCGCCCCGGGCATCGACATCCTGGCGCTGGAGCCATTCTTCGCCGTCGGCGCGGAGCTAGGCGCCGGATGGGCGGTCGCGGCGCCCTACGACCCCGATCCGGCCCGGCTGGCCGACCGCTTCGGCGCGCTGTGCGATCTGGCTGCGCGATACCGGCAGGGGGTGGTGCTTGAATTCTTCCCCTGGACCGGGATCGACAGCGTCGCCGCCGCCAACGCGGTGGTGCAAGCGGCCGGGCGGGCAAATAGCGGGATACTGGTGGACACGCTGCACTTCGACCGCTGCGGCAACGTCCCCGCCGATCTGGACACGATCCCGCCCGCCAGGATGCCCTTCGTCCATGTCTGCGACGCGCCAGCCGCTCGGCCTGCCACCCTGGAAGGTCAGTTACATCACGCCCGGGCGGAGCGTCTGCCGCCGGGCGAAGGCGGCATCGAAATCAGGGCCGTACTGGCCCGCATGCCGGCCGGCATCCCCGTGGCGCTGGAGGTGCCGATGACCAGCCTGTCCCGATCCGAAGGCCCCGGTGCGGCGATTCGGCGCGCGATCGACGCCGCAAGGCGGCTGCTGGACGCACCGCCGCCGGTCTGAAAGACTGAAGCGAACCGGCGATGCGGGGTCAGACCGCTTCGTCCAGATCCTGGCCCCACATTTTCTCCAGCGCGTACAGCGCACGGGCGTCGGGCTTGAACAGATGCACCACGATGTCGCCGGCGTCGATCAACACCCAGTCGGATCCGCCCGCGCCCTCGATCTGCACACGCTTCAGGCCGGCTTCTTTCAGCTTCTCGCTCAGATGCTGGGCCATCGCGCTGATCTGGCGGTCGGCCAAGCCCGAGGCGATCACCATCCGGTCGCAGAACATCGCTTTCCCGGCGAGGTCCATGGCCACCACGTTCTCTGCCTTATCGTCTTCCAGGCTGGTGACGATGATCGCCTGCAGGCGGTCCAGTTCGGACGGCTCCGTCTTCGCTTTCCTCGGGCGCGGGGCGCTGGGCTTCTTCGGCCCGGCGGCAATGGTTTTCTTGCGCGGGCTGCCGGGCACGCCGGCGGCCTCCGCCAGTTTCGGTTTCACGGCCGTCTTGCGCGGCGCCGGCTTGTGCCGGGCGGGGGAGGCAGCGGTCTTCGGCGTCTGGGTTATAGCACGGATCCTTCAGCGGCTTGGCGGATAGCAGTGGCGGAGATAGCGTTCTGTCGAACCGGCAGGAATATCCATCCGGGCGCCGCACCGGGCAGTAGAATCGCGCCTCTTGCCGGACGGCGTACAGCCCGTAGCCGATGCGCAGCCTGTCCCGCAAGCGCCCGATTGTTATAGCGCGGGCGCGGCAGCACCGCGAGCGGCAGCCGCCGGACGATTTCCCCCCAACGGCGCCAGCGCGGAAGCTGTTCCAGGATATCGGCGCCCATGATCCAGACGAACCGGGCGTTCGGAAACAGGCGAATGAGAACCTTCATGGTATCGACGGTGTAGCGCGTGCCGACAGTATGCTCGATTCCCGATGCCACCACCCGCCTGCCGTCGCCGATGCGCGCCGCCCCGGCCAGCCGAACCGCGAAAGGCGCCATGCCGGCCATGGGTTTCAGCGGATTGCCGGGCGAGACCAACAGCCACACCCGATCCAGCCGGAACCGCTTCAGCGCCAGTTCGGCGACGTGCCGGTGGCCGGCATGCGCCGGGTTGAACGATCCCCCCAGCAGCCCGACGCGCATCCGCCGCCGGTCGCCAAAGCGTGGAATCGGGTCCGAAGCCAGCTTGTTCAGGGCCGTATCTGCCCGGTCCCCAGGACCAGATACCGATAGGTGGTCAATTGCTCCAGCCCCACCGGCCCGCGCGCATGGATGCGTCCAGTGGCGATCCCGATTTCTGCCCCGAAGCCGAATTCGCCTCCGTCGCAGAACTGGGTGGACGCGTTCCACAGCGCCACCGCGCTGTCCACCCCGCGCAGGAAATGCTCCGCCACCGCCGCGTCCTCGGTCACGATGGCATCGGTATGTTCGCTGCCATGCGCGGCGATATGCGCCAGCGCAGCGTCGACGCCATCGACCACGGCGACGGACAGGATCGAGTCCAGCCATTCGGTATCGAAATCCGCCGCGGCCGCCGGATGCAGATCGGGCACAATATCACGCGCCGCCGCGTCCGCCCGGAAATCACAGCCCAGCGCCCGCAGGTCCGCCACCAGCACCGGCAGCAGGCTGGGCGCGATCGTTTGGTCGATCAGCAACGTCTCCGTCGCGCCGCACACCCCTGTGCGCCGCATCTTGGCGTTCGCGACGATCCGCCGAGCCATGGCGGGGTCTGCGGCTTCGTGAACATAGGTGTGGTTCAGGCCCTCGGCATGGGCCAGAACGGGAACCCGAGCGTCCCGTTGGACGCGTTCGACCAGGGATTTGCCGCCGCGGGGTATAATCAGATCGAGCAACCCCGCCCCGGCCAGCATCGCCGCCACATAGGCCCTGTCGGCATTCGGCGCGACCTGAATGCAGGCCGGCGGCAGGCCGGAGACCGCCAAACCGCGTTGCAGCGCCGCGTTGATCGCCTTGGCGCTGTGCGCGCTGTCCGATCCGCCGCGCAGGATCACTGCGTTGCCCGACTTCAGGCACAAAGCAGAGGCATCGGCCCCCACATTCGGCCGGCTTTCATAAATCATGCCGATGACCCCGATCGGCGTCGCGATCCGCTGGATGCGCAGGCCGTTCGGCCGCGTCCAGTCGGCCAGCGTGCGCTGCAACGGGTCGGGCAGCGCGACGACATCCTGAAGGCCGCGCGCCATCGCCTCCACCCGGGCTTCGGTCAGAGTCAGACGGTCCAGGAACGCCGCGGAGCCGTGATAGGCGGCCACATCGAGGGCGTTGGCCGCCAGAATGTCGCGCATGCCGTCGCGCAGCGCATGCGCCATGGCGGCCAGAGCCGCGTTGCGCGCAGCCTCACTGGCGCGGGCCAGTTGGTGTCCGGCGTCCCTGGCGGCGATTGCGGCCAGTCGAAGGTGTTCAGTCGCTTCCATCGCACCAATGTGCCCAAGTAACGCGTTGGTTTCCAGTGCCCAATCCCATGTTTACGTTGACGGTGCCATGCGGGACGTGCTGCCCTCTCCCAAAAGGGAGGATAAAATGAACGCTCCGGTCAATATCGACCCCACGGCCTCACTGCGCCTGGACCAGTTCGACGTCTCCGATCCCGGCTTGTACCAAACGGATTCCTGGCGTCCGTACTTTGATCGCCTGCGCCGGGAGGCGCCGGTCAACTACGTGCCGGACAGTCCGTACGGCCCGTATTGGGCGGTGTCGAAATACAAGGACATCATGCACTGTGAAGTGCATCACGAAGTTTTTTCCAACGAAATCGGCGGTATTCAGATCGAGGATCAGCCGAAGGACCTTGCGCGCCCGAGCTTCATCCGAATGGACCCGCCGAAGCACGATGAGCAACGCAAGGTTGCCAGCCCGATCGTGGCACCGGCCAACCTGGCGAACATGGAACCGTTGATCCGCGAACGTACCGCCATGGTGCTGGATGCCCTGCCACGCGGCGAGGAATTCGACTGGGTGCAGGAAGTGTCCATCAAGCTGACCACGATGATGCTGGCCACCCTGTTCGACTTCCCGTTCGAGGAACGGGCCAAGCTGACCTATTGGTCCGACGTAGCGATCTGCAACGTGAACGCCCCCGACGCGCCCGTTCATTCCGAACAAGAACGATTCGACGTGCTGAAAGGCATGGCCGAATACATGGGCCAGTTGTTTGCCGAACGCCGGGGCGCGCCGCCGAAGTTCGACCTGCTGTCGATGCTGGCGCACGGGGCCGCTACCCGCGACATGCCGCTGAAGGAGTTCATGGGCAACCTGGCGCTGCTGATCGTGGGCGGCAACGACACCACCCGCAATTCCATGAGCGGCGGGCTTCTGGCACTGAACCAGTTCCCCGACCAATACACCAAGCTGATGGCCAATCACCGTCTGGTGGAGAGCACGGTGTCGGAGATCATCCGCTGGCAGACCCCGGTGATCCACATGCGGCGCACAACATCGCAGGACACCGAGTTGGGCGGTAAGCAGATCAAGGCCGGCGAGAAGGTCGTGATGTGGTATATCTCCGGCAACCGCGACCCTGAGGCGATCGACGACCCCGATGGATTTATCGTCGATCGTGCTCGGCCTCGCCAGCATCTGTCGTTCGGATTCGGCATCCATCGTTGCGTTGGCAACCGTCTGGCTGAACTGCAACTGAAAATCCTGTGGGAGGAAATCCTGGCGCGCTTCCCGAAGATCGAGGTGACGGGCCAACCCGAACGGATCTATTCGAACTTCATTCGCGGGATCAAATCGATGCCGGTTCGGATTCCGGGTTAGGGGCACGGCCTGACGGCGAGGGTGGGCTTGGACGAAAATCGCAGGCGGTCGGCGGGGCGTTGGCACTCCGCCCCGGGCCGCACGTCCCCATTTACACCGGCAGCGTGTATCCCAATGCCGCTTCCGCTTTGAACGTCGCCCGCACCGCCGGGCGCGCCATCATCCGGTCGTGGTGCGCCACCAGCCCGGGGAAATTCGTCGCATCCGCACCGATCGCACCGCGAAACCGCCAGAACAACCGGAACAGATGAATATCGGCGATCGAGTAACGCTCAACCGCCCATTCCCGCCCGCCCAGCTTCTGTTCGGCGATCCGCCAAACCCGCTCCGCATACTCCGCGCCGCGCTGCCGAGCGGGATGAAGGGTGGAGGCTATGAACGACATCCACGACACCACCCGGGCTTCCGCCTCGACATCGCCGGCGGGAAACAGCCCGGCGGCCGGATACGTTCTGGCGAGATAGTACAGGATAGCGGCCACCTCGGTCAGCGGCCGCCCGTCGATCGCCAGGGTCGGCACTTTGCCCTCGGGGTTCAGCGCCCGCAGTTCCGGCGGGTCGTTCTCCCGGTGCCCGAAGTCGATCGTGCGGCTCTGGAACGGCGCCCCGACCTCGTGCAGCGCGATATGCACCGCCAGGGAGCTTGACCCCGGCGCGTGATACAGCATGTACATTAACGCATCCAAGGCAGGTTGTCGGCCTGCCAGCCGGCCGTGGTGCCACGCTGACCGCTGGCGTCCGGCGGGCCCTCGAACCCATCCGCGATGTTGAACACATGCTTGTAGCCGGCCGCCAGCGCCGCCTCGGCCGCCGCCATGCTGCGGACGCCGCTGCGGCACAGGAAGTAGATCCTGTGCTCCGGCTCAAGCCCCGCATCCCGCAACTGCGCCTCGAATCCCGGGTTCCGCTGCATCGTCGGGGCGACCTGCCAGGAAATCAGGATCGCCTCCTTGCCGGCCGTGGTCAGGTCCGGCACACCGATGTTCGTCCATTCCATATCGGTCCGCACATCCACCAGCCGTGCGGCCGGATCCTGCACCAGGGCTTCCCAGGTTTGGGTTGGTGCGACATTCTGGATCATACTGAACGCTCCGATTTGAGGACACTGCGATGACTGCCTTGTATCACGGGACCGGCTTCCAGGAAGACCTGGCTGCTGCCATCGGCAACACGCCGCTGATCCGCCTGCGTAGGGCGTCGGAGGCGACGGGCTGCACGATCCTGGGCAAGGCGGAGTTCATGAACCCCGGCGGATCGGTGAAAGACCGCGCCGGGCTTGCGATCATCAGGGATGCCGAGGAGCGCGGCACCCTGAAAGCCGGCGGCACGATCGTGGAGGGCACCGCCGGCAACACCGGCATCGGCCTGACCCTGGTGGGCAACGCGCGCGGCTACCGCAGCGTGATCGTGATGCCGGAGACCCAGAGCAAGGAGAAGATCGACTTCCTGCGCATGATCGGCGCCGACTTGCGCCTTGTCCCGGCCAAGCCGTATCGCGACCCCGGCAATTACGTCCATGTCTCCCGCCGCATTGCCGAGGAGATGGCGGCGGAAACGGGCAATGCGATCTGGGCCAACCAGTTTGATAATCTGGCCAACCGCGAAGGCCACCGGATGACCACCGGGCCGGAGATCTGGGACCAGACCGGCGGCAGGATCGACGCCTTCACCTGCGCGTGCGGCACGGGCGGCACCCTGGCCGGCGTGTCGCTGGCGCTGAAGGAGCGTAACCCGGACATCCAGATCGTGCTGGCCGATCCGCTGGGGTCTGGCCTGTATGGCTGGGTGAAGAACGGCGACTTGTCGATCCAGGGTTCGTCCATCACAGAGGGAATCGGCCAGTCCCGCGTGCCGGAGAACCTGAACGGCGTGCAGATCGACGACGCCGAACGGATCGAGGACCCCGAGGCGCTGGAACAGATCTACGACGTACTGATCCATGAGGGCCTGTCGGTGGGCACCAGCGCCGGCGTCAACATCGCCGCCGCGATCCGCGTCGCCAGGCGGCTCGGACCAGGCCACACGGTGGTGACGATCCTGTGCGACGGCGGGGCGCGGTACGCGTCGAAGTTGTTCAACGTGCCGTTTCTGCGGGAGAAGGGGTTGCCGGTGCCGGGGTGGTTGTGAGGGGGGTGAGACGGATAGCCGGGCGGGAGCGGTCCGTGTCGCTTTGGTGGACGACGGCGTAACCGGGTTTGCGGTACGTCGTGCGACACTGCTTCCCTACATCGCACCGGAGGCTTTGGCATCGCGCCCTCACTTTACGCCATCGAACGAACCAAGCCCTTTCCGTATTCCAGCCGGATCCTTTGTGACCGCGATGGTCGCGATCTATCAGGCAACGATTTTCGGGACATCCTGCTCACTGCGATTGCCTACATCCATCAGCCCCGCGGAGGACCGGTGATCGGCAAAAATGCTTCCCGTTCTCAGATAGTTATCGATCGTTCACACCGAACTTGGTCCTGATTTTCCGGTCTGCCGATCGAGGCGGCGGACCGTCCGGGGCGCCATGCCGTAGTGTTTGACAAAGGCCCGCCGCATGCGCTCGGGATCGGTGAAGC
>JAKBCJ010000002.1:0-24840 GCA_021807975.1 Pseudomonadota bacterium
CGATGTTCGGGCGCACCTTGATCTCTTTGATCTCGATGACTTTTTGCTTCTTCTTGGCCTCGTTCCGCTTCTTCTGCTGTTCGTATTTGAACTTGCCAAAGTCGAGGATCTTGCACACCGGCGGATCAGCGTTCGGGCTGATTTCCACCAGATCCAGGCCAACCGCGAAGGCGCGTTGCATCGCCTCACGCACGGTCAGCACGCCTTGCATTTCGCCATCCTGGTCGATCAGGCGGACTTGCGGGATGCGGATTTCCTCATTTACGCGGGGGCCGTCGCGGGTTGGCGGGGCGGCCATTGGTCCTCTGGCTATCGTTCTCTCCTGTCTCTGTTACGAAGGTCGGCGGCCGAGCGTGCCGTTGACCATTTGGTAGTGTGCGCGGAAATGGGGCCCAAAATCAAGCCACGTTGCCGGGAATTAAGTCCGGAGGCGTCGCTTCCGATGCAAGTCTGCTAACCGCTTCCTCCAGCGACAGGATCTCCTGCCCCTGGCTGCCCAGCCGGCGCAGCGCCACGGTGCGGGTTTCCGCCTCTTTCCGGCCGACCACCGCCAGCACCGGAACCAGCGCCAGGCTGTGTTCGCGCACCTTGGCGTTGATCTTCTGGTTGGTCAGGTCGGTGTTCACGGCCAGCCCGGCCGAGGCAAATACCGCCGCCACCTCGCGGGCGTACTCGTCCGCGTCCGACACAATGGTCGCCACCACCGCCTGCACCGGCGCCAGCCACAGCGGGAAGCGCCCGGCATATTGTTCGATCAGGATGCCGATGAACCGCTCGAAACTGCCGAAGATCGCCCGATGCAGCATGATGGGGCGGTGGCGGGCACCGTCTTCGCCCACATACTCGGCGTCCAGCCGCTCCGGCAGGTTGGGATCGACCTGCAACGTGCCGCACTGCCAGTCCCGCCCGATCGCATCCCGCAGCACGAACTCCAGCTTCGGCCCATAGAACGCGCCTTCGCCGGGGTTCAGCTCATAGCTCACGCCCGCGATCGCACAGGCGTCCCGCAGCGCGCCTTCCGCCTGGTCCCACAGTTCGTCGCTGCCAATCCGCGCCTCCGGCCGGTCGGAGAACTTGATCCTGAAGTCGCCGAACCCGAAGTCGCGGTAAACCTGCGACAGCAGGGTGATGAAGCGCGCGGTTTCGGACGCGATCTGTTCCTCGGTGCAGAAGATGTGCGCGTCGTCCTGGGTGAACGCCCGCACCCGCATGATGCCATGCAGCGAACCGGAGGGTTCATACCGGTGGCAGGACCCGAACTCCGCCATCCGCAGCGGCAACTCGCGGTAGGACCGCAGCCCATGCCGGAAGATCTGGATGTGGCAAGGGCAGTTCATCGGCTTCAGCGCCAGGAACTTATCCTCCTCCTCCACCTGGGCGATGAACATGTTCTGCCGGTAGTTGTCCCAGTGGCCGGACTTCTCCCACAGCGAACGGTCCACCAACTGCGGAGTCTTAACCTCCTGATAGCCGTTCGCATCCAGCCGCCGGCGCAGATACGCCTCCACCGTCCGGTACAGCTTCCAGCCCTTCGGGTGCCAGAAGATCGACCCGACCGCTTCCTCCTGGATATGGAACAGGTCCATCTCCTTGCCGATCTTGCGGTGGTCGCGGCGTTCGGCCTCTTCCAACTGATGCAGATAGGCGTCCAGTTCCTTCTGGTCGCGCCACGCCGTGCCATAGATGCGCGACAGCATGGCGTTGCGGTGATCGCCGCGCCAATACGCGCCGGCCACCTTCATCAGCTTGAACGCCGTGCCCACATCGGCGGTGGAGCGCAAATGCGGACCGCGGCACAGGTCGATCCACTCGCCCTGACTGTACAGCGTAATCGTCTCCGTCGCCGGCAGGTCCTGGATCAGTTGCGCCTTGTACTTCTCGCCCTTCGCCTGGAAGAAGGCGATGGCCTCATCCCGGTCGATGACCTTGCGTTCGAACTTGGCGCCGCGTGCCACGATCTCCCGCATCTTGGCTTCGATCGCGCCGAAATCCTCCGGTGTGAACGGCTCGTTGCGGGCGAAATCGTAGTAGAACCCGTTCTCGATCGACGGCCCGATCGTCACCTGGGTGCCGGGATACAGCGCCTGCACCGCCTCGGCCAGCACATGGGCGGCGTCGTGACGGATCATGTCCAGCGCGTCGGGATCGCGGCGGGTGATGAACACGACGTTGGCGTCGTGCTCGATCATGGTCGCCAGATCGGCCGTCTTGCCGTCGATCTTCATTGCCAGCGCGGCGCGGGCGAGGCCGGGACCGATAGCCTCGGCCACCGTGGTGCCCGTCACCGGCGCATCGAACTGGCGCACGGAACCGTCGGGCAGGGTGATGGCGGGCATGGGTCGTGAGTCCTCATTGACATCGAGAGGCGGTGTCTATGGCGAACGCGGCGCTTCCCCGCAACCCTTAGCTGCGTGTTGCAGCCATCGGCCGGGTGCGCGACGATAGCGGCATCACGACCCCGGGGACAGACTCATGACCAAACCATCCATGCGCGCCATCTTGAACAAGCCCGGCATTCTGACGCTTCCCGGCGTCTTCGACGGCATTTCCGCCCGTGTCGCCAACAGCCTCGGCTTCCCGGCGCTTTATATGACAGGCTATGGCGCGGTTGCCTCCGCCCTGGGTGTCCCCGATGCCGGCCTGGCCAGCGTGACCGAAATGCTGGACCGCGTCAGTTGCATCGCCGCCGCCATCGACGTGCCCTTCATCGCCGACGGCGACACCGGCTACGGCGGCCTGCTGAACGTCGAACGCACGGTGCGGGCCTACGCCGCCGCCGGCGCGTCGGGCATCCAGTTGGAAGACCAGGAGATCCCCAAGAAATGCGGCCACACGGAGTTTCGCCGCGTGGTCCCCTATACCGACGCCATCCGCAAGATCCAGGTCGCCGTGGCCAGCCGCCCCAGCGACGACTTCCTGATCGTCGCCCGCACCGATGCCCGCTACTCCGAGGGCATGGACGAAGCCCTCCGGCGCGGCGAGGGCTTCCTGGAGGCCGGCGCCGATATCCTGTTCATCGAAAGCCCCGAATCGCCCGAGGAACTGCGCCGGGTCGGCGAAACCTTCAAGGGCGCCGCCCTGCTGGCCAACATGGTAGAGGGCGGCCGCACCCCGTTCCTGTCCACGAAGGAACTGGAAGCCATCGGCTTCAAGGTCGCGCTGTTCCCCGGAACCGGCTTCCTGACCGCCGCGAAGGCCCTGCGCGACGGCTACGCGTTCCTGCAAGCGAACGGCACCAGCACCGGCGGTCCCGCCCAACTGCCGTTCTCCGACATGAACGCCCTGATGGGCTTCCCGGCGGTGCATGCGTTCGAGGCGAAATGGGCTGGCTGATTCCCTAATCGACCGTGATCGTCCCGACCATGCCATCCCAGTCATGGTCGGCGCAGGTCAGAGCATAGTGCCCCTTGGCCGGCGCAATCAGCAGAACCCGTACCGTCCTGCCCGGTTGCACCACGATATCGGTGCCCCCGTTCGCCAGCTTTCGGCGGTCCCGCACAGTGGCTGCCTTCAAGAAGGCGGGCGCGGTGAATTCGTGCATGTCCTTGCCGCGATTCTCCAGTTGCAGAGCATACGGCCTGCCCGCCTGGAGCGTCAGGTTACTTGGATCAAAGCGATTATCGACCATGATGACCTTCAGCATCGTCGCGGCGGACCACTGATCCGCCGCGTTGCCCGCCAGGGGTATGGCGACACACGCAACAAAAGCCGCCAATCGCCGTTGGCCGTTCATCGATGACACCTGACCTGTCCGCATGCCTCGACATAGCCCCGCGTCCTCGAAGGTCAACCAACGATGGCGGTCGGAGCCGGCGTCCCGATCACGACAACCCGGTCGTATCAGGAAAGCACCCCGGATATCCGCTCACCGCGGCATTCCAAAGTGCCCTTGCCATGGCACCCTCCGCTATCGTGGCGTTCGATCTTCCTCCGCTCACGGTGCCGGTCGGGGTGTCTGCGCGCCGCTCGGAGGGAGCACAGGAAGGACGATTTTTGGCGGCACACCCGACAGGCTCGTGAGGAATGCTGTAATTCGGTCAACTTCCTGATCGCTCAACTCTATACCCAGTTGACTTGATCCCATGATGGCGACCGCCTGCCGGATATCCCAAACCTGGCCTGTGTGAAAATACGGTGCCGTCAGTGCGACATTCCGAAGGCTGGGGACTCTGAAGACGTACTCGTCGCCGGCCGTCTTTGTCACCATAAAACGGCCCTTGTCGGACGAAGGAAGCAGGTCGTCGCCCGGCTTGGCAACAACTCCGAACGGTGCGTACGAACCACCGCCGATATTGATCCCATTGTGGCAGGCAGCACAGCCTTTCCCGATGAACAGCGCCAACCCTTCTTTTTGAACAGCGGACAGCGCATTTGCATCGCCTTTGATATAGCGATCAAATGCCGCATCCGGGGTAATCAGCGTTGCCTCGAACACCGCTATCGCCTGCTGGACGTGCGGAAGCGTGATTTTTTCCGAAGCGTCGGGAAAAGCGGCGGCAAATAACGGTTCGTAGCCAGTAATGCCCTTCAACTGCTCAGTGACGTGAGTGGCCGGCGACGCCATTTCCACCGAGTTCACCATCGGTCCTGATGCCTGTTGCTCCAGGTCCTTGGCGCGCCCGTCCCAGAACTGCGCGATGTTGAAGACCGCGTTGAAAACCGTAGGAGCGTTGCGCCCGCCATGCTGCCACCGATGCCCGATCGAAGTCGGCTCGGCGTCAGCGCCGCCCAGACCAAGGTTGTGGCATGAAGCGCAACTGATCGCGTGGCTCGCTGACAGGCGCGGATCGAAATACAGCATCTTGCCGAGTTCCAGCTTCGCTGGTGTGGCCGGGTTGCCGGACAGAGCCGGCGGCGTTGACGGAATCGGCTTGAAGAGTTGCTGGGCCTCTTTCATTTGGTCCGTCTGAGCAACGGCAGGGGACAACGCCAGAACAGCTAACCACACGGCTATCACGGAACTTCTTCCCGGCATGATACATCTCCTTCGAAATCTGAAATTGTCCAATACGCGCTGCTTTGCGTCCGCTTGTATGGCGCGCCGACAGTCAGTTCACGCACGCGCTTACAATGGGCGTTGGCTGTAGACGGAGGCAGGCTCGGAAACTACTCAGTCAAGGTGGGTGCGTGGTTTCCGTCCCTGCCTTGCGCGTTACATCAGTGACTATGTGCGGTCCGCAGTGACTAAGTGCGGACTACCGGCATTCGTATTTTCCACGTTCAACGCTATGCGGTCTCAGACCCCCAATACGCCCGGGACGATCGTATTGCCTTGACTTGGATCAAGACAAATCTCCATCGCCGATGTGAAGCCATAGATCGGCTGAGACTGTATTGTTCGCGTCGCCGCCCTACACGTTCCGATGCCGGTTGACGCCCGTTCACCGGAAGAGGCGCTTTCATCGGAGGTACGAGATGCCCGAAACCATCAGTAAATCCCGGGTCAAAGTATGGAACCCGCTGGTTCGATGCGGACATTGGGCTTTGGTGGCCGCCTTTGCGGCCGCGTAGATCGGCGCCGAAGCGGAAAGCGGCGGTCCCGATCAACTCCATGTGTGCTGTGGCTGTGCCCCGGGGATCATCGTGGCAGTCCACATCGTTCGGGGCCTGATCGGTGCCGCAATGGTCGTCGCGCTGCTGATTTGCCTGTCCGGGACCGTTGGGACCGGGCTCGTCGCCTACGGCGGCATGGACAAAGGGCCGCTCGCAAATCCGGCGGGACTGCTGGCGGCGCCAGCGCGGGCGGACGATAGCGAAGGCCGCTCCGATCGGCCTGGAACGAGAGCGGTCCAAAGCCACCGGCTCCGCTCGCCGTCCCGCGAACATCCGGACGTTTACGTTGGCTGGCCTTTTTGGGCGCTTTCGCAGTTCACATCAGGTGATGGCCACATCCGGGCCGCAGCCGAATGCCGGCATCACCTCGTTGGCAAAGCGTTCAACCTGCTCCAGCCACACCGCCAGCGGTGTACCCAGTGGCAGCGTTACGGTTACCCGCGAAAGACCGGGATACGCCGCTTCGATCTTCTTCAGACTTGCGATGATGTCGGCGGGCGTGCCGGTCAGGAACCCGCCGGCCCGCACTGCGTCCTCGATCCGCGGCAGCTTGGTGTTCACCGCCAGCCCGGGATCCCGCATCGCCGCGATCTGATCGTCCGACAGGGCCTTCACCAGCCGCAATTCGCCGAACATCTTCATATTCTCTTCGTAATACTTCCCGGCCTCCTTGATTCCCGCCTCCACGCTGTCCGCGATGTAGAACTGGAACCCGATCGCCAGCCGCTCCCCCAGTTCCACATGCTTGCCCAGGCGGGCGTGGGCGGCCTGGAAATCGACCATCACCTTGTGAACGATGCCGCCCTCCGCTGACCCGCCGCCGATGACGCCCTGGATGCCATGTTTGGCCATGAAGTCCAGCGCCCGCTGCGACCCGCTTTGGATCGGCTGCCAGCATTCCACCGGCAGGCGTTCGGGGCGCGGCACCAGTGTCAGCTCCTTCAACGTATAGCCGCGATACGGCACCTCCGGCGGCAGCGTGTAGTGCTTGCCCCGATGGGAGAACGACTCGTTGTTGAACGCCTTGAAGATGATATCGACCTGTTCCTCGAACAGTTCGCGGTTGGCCTCCTGGTTCAGCAACGGTGCGCCGAACGTCTCCACCTCGCGCGTGTGATACCCTCGCCCGACGCCGAAGATCACCCGGCCATGCGACAGGATGTCGGCCATCGCGTAATCCTCCGCCAGCCGCAGCGGGTGCCACATCGGGGTAATGTTGAAACCGCAGCCCAGCTTGATGTTTTTCGTCAGGTGCGTCAGGTGCAGCGCCATCAGCAGCACGTTCGGGATGCACTCCGTCCCCTCCGGCTGGAAGTGGTGCTCCGCCATCCAGAATGCGCCATAGCCCAGGCGATCCAGTGCCTGTGCGGTCACCTCGGCCTTGTGCAGCGCCGTAGCCAGCTTTTCGTTCGGGTAGCGGCGATTGTTCACCGGCGTGCCGCCGTAGCCGACATTCTCCAGGTCGATATGCCCGGCATAGGTGCTGTCGAATTGCCTGATCATGGGGGTTTTCCTCCCGTTTTCTCCCGGGAGGGAATGCTAGTCCCGATTCGGCACCCGGCCAAACAGCGCACCGGCCCCGGTTGCCGGCCGGCGCCCGCCGGAGTATCGGCACCGCAAGTTTTCACCGGCTATAACGCAAGGACACCAGTTGTATGGACAGAATGCGCACGGACCTGGGCGAACGTACGGATATCGCCGCCGTCACCGCCCTGGTCGCTGTCGAAGGCCTGAGTGTCGTCGATATCGGTTGCGGTCCCGGCAAGGTGTCGCGCGATCTCGTCGCGGCTGGTGCGACCGTCCTGGGGGTGGAACCGGACCCGATCCAGGCGGAGAAAAACCGTCAGGCTCCGCCGGTTCCGGGTCTCACCTTCACCGAAGGGCGGGCGCAGAACCTGAACCTGGAAACCGGATCGGTGGACGGCGTATTCTTCTTCCGCTCACTCCATCACGTCCCCCTCGACCAAATGGACGCCGCCCTGCACGAAGCCGCTCGGGTGCTGAAGCCCGCAACCGGCTTTCTGTGCGTCTTCGAACCGGGCATGACCGGAACCCATTTCAAGGTCATGCGCCCGTTCAACGACGAAACCCGGGTCCGCACCGAAGCGCAGGCCGCCCTCGGCCGCATCTCCGGCCGGCTGTTTCAAACCGAGGCGCTGTACCGTTATGTGCAGTTCCCACGTTACCCCGATTTCGAGGCCATGGTGACCCGGGTAACCGGACTGACCTTCATCGATGTCCAGCGGAAGAACGTCGAAACCGACGAAGTCCGAAGCCTGTTCGAAGCCGAACGCACCGCTGCCGGGGACTATGTCTTCGAACAGCCGATGCTGGTGAATGTCTATCGCGGTCCGATCAGCCGGTAATCAGCGGGCCAATACCCGCTCGGCGGCGTCAACTGCCGCGGCCAGCGCGCCTTCCAGGTAGCCGCCAAATTCGGCGGCGACCTCGGTGCCCGCCAGGATCAGACGCCCGTCTCCGGCTGCGATCCCGCTGGATGGTGGGCCGTAATCCGGATGGCTTGCCGGCGGCTGGCCGTCAGCCGCCGTCGCGGTGTGCGGATCTTCCGCCCAGTCCGCCACGAACACCGCCGCCGGCCTGGCCCCGTCCGGCCCGAACAGCCGTACGAGTTGCGCCAGGGTCATCTGTGTCAACTGCTCCGGCCCCATGGCCTTGCGCGCCGCGGCCGGGAAGCCGGCGAATCCGAACAGGGCAGGGCGGCCGTCCGGTGCCGAGGCGTCGTGTATTTCCATCAACGGACCGACAAAGCTGCTGGCCGTCCCGGACAATCCCTGCTCCCTCCAGAACGCCCGGTCATAGACCGCCATCACCTTCGCATGCCCGGCCATCCAGGTCGGGACGGCCGCCAGTTCCGAACGCAGACCGTCGGGCAGGGCGGGGTAAAAGGCGATCGTTTCCGCGATCAGCCGCGGCGGCAGCGCCAGGATGACCGTATCGGCCATCACCGTCAGCGGTTCGGAGTCACTCACCGCATCGATCCGAACCCCATCGATCCGAATTGGGCCAGATGCGCCGTGGTGGATTTCGGTCACCTGAACCCCGCGGTGAATACTGACCGCGGGCATCCGCCGAACGATGGCGTCCACCAGGGTCTGCATGCCCCCTATAAGCCGCATCGACCTCGGTTCGGTGTTGAACCCGCGTGCATATCGCTGCGGCGGCCCGGATCTGGAGCGTTCCATCACCATCCCGCCGTCGGTTTCTTGCGGGAACGCCGTCAGGCCGAGTTCGTCCACCAGCGAACGCATACGCGGCTGCATGTCGGGCCAGAACCACGCCGGGCCCAAATCGTATCGGGCATCGCCGCCCGGTTTTCCGGCCGGCACCGACAGAATCCGCCCGCCGATCCGGTCGCGGGCTTCCAGCACCACGCATGACCGTCCCGCCCGGTTTAGCAGCGCCGCGGCATACAGTCCGCTCAGGCCGGCGCCGACGACAGCAACGTCGGTGCGTATCAAGGCCGTCCCCCCGCCACCGAGCGGATCACGATGCGGCTATTGGCGGGGCAGGAGGCGAGGCCAGATGGCCCGACTTGACCCACAGGCGGGCACCATGCGGCCCAGCCGTCGCCCGCAACGTCGCGCCGGGCGGCAGCCGCAGCCAGGACCGCGATTCAAAGGTCTCGCCGCCCTCCCGGCAGTCCCCGTCCAGGACCAGCAGTTCGATCCCGCCGGGTACGTCCAGCACGATGTCCGCGTTCGGTGCCCACCGTTCCAGCCGGACAGTCTCGCGAGCGTCGCTGAACAGCGGCACGATCTCCACCCCGAACCGGTTCGGGGCGGGCAAAAACGGCAATGCCGCGGTGTCGATGCGGACCTCGGTGCGGTCGGCCAGGTCGAACTGCCACAGCTTGACGAAAATCGTACAGCCAGGGCCAGACCCGGGCGTGTGCCGGGATGTCGGCGGATTGCGTATATACGATCCCGCCGGATAGTCGCCGTGTTCGTCGGAAAAGACCCCCTCCAGCACCAGGAATTCCTCTCCGCCGTCATGGATATGGGCGGAAAAGCGAGAGTCCGGGGCGTACCGCACGATCGACGTGGCACGGGCCACCTCCGCACCGATCCGGTCCAGCATGCGGCGATCCACCCCGGCAACGGGCGACGCCACCCACGGCATGGCTGCCGTATGCACGGCGGCGCGCCGCGAGAAATCCGCGTTCAGTTCCAAATCCCTCACTCCGGTCCAAGCACTCAACCCAGTAGCTTTTGCTCGATCTCGTTCAAAGCCTTCCGCACCTCGATCAGGATCAGCCGGTCGGCCGCCGCCTGATCGATGTCCGGCACATCCCAATCGAATATCGCGCGGTATTTCTCGATCAGCTTCCTGACATCGACGGTAATCTGCCCGCGATGGCCTTCCAGTTCCAGGTCTTCGATTTTCGCCACTGCATGCTCTCCTCGATGGTCGGATTGTGGCGATGGCCGCCGCGAGTTTGCCCTCGCGGCCGTCGCTTATTCAATACGCCAGGGTCTCCCGGCTGCCAGCATCGGCACAGCCGAACCGACCGCAGCTATCCGGAGGGCAGAAAACAACCGTCCGATGGCCGAATTGGTTCCGGCCAGCCGTCCGCGCAAGAGCGCGCGCAGTACGTTGTCAGCCTCGGCGATCGCACCCGTTCGTGCCGGTCGCTCCGGTGGCCGCGTTTGGGGACGCCGCCAGCATCGTTTCCCATACCAACGTAATCGGGCTAGCGTCTCCGGGTTGGACTCATCAAAGGCGGCAAAAAGTCATGCTGGCTCCAGACCAAACCCGGCAGACCGCCGTGTTCGAGCATGTGCGTCACAGCATCCTGACCGGCGCGCTCCCCGGCGGCCGCCGCCTGCCGCCCAGCCGGTCGCTGGCCCGGGAACTGGGGGTCGCGCGACAGACCGTCGTCATGGCCTACGAACGTCTGGCAGCCGAGGGATATGTACGCGGCCGCACCGGCAGCGGCACCTATGTCGCAACCGATCTGCCCGATCAGGCCCCGGCGCCCGCCGCAACCCCGCTCCTCGCGGCGGCGTCCCTGTCCAAGCGCGGCGCCCGCCTGGCACAGGTTCCGGCAACCGCATCGGCCCGCGACCCGGCGCAGGGCTTGTTGCTGGCGGGCGGACTGCCGGCCCCCGATCTGTTTCCGATCAAAACCTGGGCGCGTTGCGCATCCCGCGTGCTGAAGCCCCTGGCCGGCGAGTTGTCCAGCTATCCGCCGCCGCAGGGCCTGCTGGTGCTGCGCGAACAGATCGCCGCGCACCTGGCCTCGACGCGCGGCCTGGCCGCCGATCCCGGCTGTATCGTCGTCACAAGCGGCACCCAGCAGGCATTGCGCACCGCGGCCGACCTGCTCCTGGACCCGGGTGACCGGGTCTGGGCGGAGGATCCCGGCTATATCGCCGGCCGTGGCGCCCTGCTGGCCGCGGGGGCGGAGATCGTGCCCATCCCCTCGGACTCCGAGGGCCTCGATGTCGCCGAAGGCGTCAGCATCGCCCCAACCGCTCGGTTGGCCCTCGTGGCGCCGTCCCACGCTACTCCGTTGGGCGGCGCATTGCCGATCGGCCGGCGCCTGGCCTTGCTGGACTGGGCCCGCCGAGCGAATGCGTGGGTGCTGGAGGATGATTGTGATTCGGAGTTCCGGTGGGAAGGTAAGCCGCTGCCGCCGCTGGCCACCCTGGATCAGGCAGGGCAGGTGATCTATTGCGGCACCTTCAGCAAAACACTGGCCCCGGCATTGCGCATCGGTTTCGCGATCGTGCCCGCACCCCTCGTCCCGGCGTTCGTGCGGCTGCGCACGCTGACCGACCGGGGCACCGACGCCTTCACCCAGGCCACACTCGCGGAGTTCATGCGCCAGGGCCTGCTGGCCCCGCACATCCGTAAGATGCGCACCGAATACGGCCGCCGCCGCGAAGCCCTGCTGGAGGCAATGACCCGCAATGTCCGTGACGCCACCGCCCTCGCGGCACCCGGCGGCCTGCACATGGTCGCCAGACTGGCTGACGGACTGGATGAGGCAGCGGCAGTTCGCGCCTGCCGGGCGCGGGACCTGGCAGTGTCGCCGCTGCGCGCCTACTACACGGGCATCCCGCGCATGAGCGGCCTGGTCATCGGCTTCGCCGCGACCCCGGTGTCGATGGCGGCCGAGGTGTCGCGCCGGCTGCAAGCGGCGTTGGCCGCCGCGAGGCCATAGCCACGGCCGTTCCTCCCATCGTCCTTCAACGATACAGCAAGCGTAAACCCCTGAAATGACGGCGCGCCTCCGCACATGCCGTCAGACATGAACATCTGCGTCTCGCCGATCCGCGGGCAGGCATGCATGATCTTGTCCGCCGAAGCGGGTGGCTGGCCGGTCGGAACCGGGCTTCCTTGAAGGACATTCGCATCACCACCTCGGCGTTCAGCGAATCTTGATAGAAGTCGATGGCCTCCTGACAGCGTCCGTCGAAGTACAGATAGGGCTGGACTTCCATGGCATTCATCCCGCGGTCAACAACGGTCAGCCTGATCCCGCTCGACAAAATGGAACAGCACCCCGCCGAAAGCAGCCGGATGCACAAACCCGATCCTCGCCCGGCGGGATCCGGGACGCCCCGAGCGGTCGATCATGCGGGCGCCGGCGCGTTCCATCGCTGCCAGCGCCGCATCGATGTCGGGAGTTTTCAGCGCGACGTGGTGCAGCCCCGCCCCGTACGCCGCGATGAAGCGGGTAATCGCCCCCTGATCCTGCTTTGTATTGCCCGCCGCCCCGTGGTTCAGCGCCGCCCCGTGTGACGGGTCGAAGTTTTGCAGGAACTCCAGTTCGCAATCCCCGGCGGTCAGGAACGCGACCCGAAGACCGCCCACCGGACGGGGCGGTCGGCTGTGGTAAACCACGCCATACTTGTCCGAGGTAAAACTCTCGATCGCGGTTTCGACCTCTATGTCGGTCTGCTGGCTTTCGACTGGCAGCCCCAATGCGCCGGAGAACACCGCGATCGCCGCCCTGTTGTCGGCGCTGGCAATGCCTATGTGGTCGATCCGCTCCACGATGCCGCCGCCGCGCGGAATGTCCAGGATACTGGCAAGAAACGTGCGGACCCCGGCCGGTTCCCCGATCGCCTGCCGGACGCCGCCGCCCAATCCGGGCCGGACCGGCCCGGCGGGCGGCGGCGCATCGCCGTAATCCAGGCCGATATGATGCACCCCGGTTCGCATCGCGCCGTCCACGAACGTGTCGCCGGGCGCGAACAGCGCCAGCGCGGCCTGACCGGCGGCGAACACCGGCACCATCCCGTCGCCAGCCGCAAGCAGCACCCGCGGCAGCCCCAGAACCTCGCCCAGCAGGCGGTCGACGGCCGGTATGTCGCGGGAAATGAGGGCGACGTAGGATAACCGGGGTGCGGCGATCATGGGCTTGCTCCAGCAGGATGGAACCCGTGCGACGGGCGGTATTACATCCATAGCGCATGCCCACGCATGCGGGAAACCGGCGACGATCTGGCAACCATTGACCTGTATCAATGCCGTCCGGCGGCCAGCGTGCTTGTTCTATCAAACGGTTGCGGCGTCCGGTCCTTCGTTTCGGCCCGCACACGCATTGGCCTCCACGCATTCCCGGCAGCTTGGTTCGTCGAACGGCACGGGCATCCGCATTGATGCATAAAGGAGATCGACAATGACATTCCGGGTTGTTCTTGCAACGGCACTACTGGCGGCGAGTGTCGGCGTAGCCGCCGCGCAACCCGCGCCGGGCCAGCTCGGCGGCCCCGGGTCCGGCATGAACGCCGCGGGAATGCGGGCGAGGGGCGGCGGCATGATGCCGGGATGCGAGGCGATGGGAGCCGACCGGGTCGAAGGACACATCGCGTTTCTGAAGACCGAGATCGGCATTACCGAGGCCCAGTTGCCGCAATGGGAGCCATTCGCCGACGCATTGCGGGCGCAGGCAAAAGTCCGGCAAGCAGCGATGGCCGCTTGTGCGTCCGCCGCTCAGGCGCAGTCCGCGCCCGCCCGGACCGAAGCCATGATAACCTACATGACAGCGCGGCTGGAGACGATGAAAAGCATTCTGGCGGCAGAAAAGCCGATGTATGCAGCCCTGTCGGATGAACAAAAGAAGACGGCCGACCAACTGCTGACGCACCCCGGCATGGGCATGGGCATGGGCATGGGCATGGGCATGGGCATGGGTAGGGGTATGGGCATGGGTATGGGCATGGGAATGGGCATGATGAACGGCCGGCCGTAGCCGCGGCGATCTGGACCGGCACGGTATCCGCGGGGGCGTGCCGGCAGTGGAAATACCCGGCCGCGCTGCCCGCCGCCGTTAACCCATCGGTAAGGATTTGCCGCTAGCATCAGGTCCGGCGAATAGGTTCGGACCCCCCATGAAAGGCTTCATCGACAGTATCCGCAAGCTTGGCATGGTCCGTGTCGCCATGCTGGCTGGCGTTACTCTGGGAATCCTGGGCGCGTTCGCCTGGCTGGAACTTCAAGGCCCGGCCCGGGCACGCAGCACCTTGCTGGCAGCCGACCTGGACCCGCAGACCATCCAGCAGGTCGCAACCGCACTGACCGGCAGGAAAATACCGTTTCGTCTCGACGGCAGCCAGATATTCGTCCCTGACGCCGATATCGCCGCCGCGCGAACGCTGCTGGCCACGGCCGGCCTGTCCTCCGAGGGGATCACCGGCTATGAGATTTTCGATCGCGGCAACGATTTCGCCGTCACCGATTTCGACCAGCAGGTCAAACTGACGCGGGCCCTGGAAGGCGAACTGGCCCGCACGATCGTATCCGTCCACGGCATCCTCCACGCCCGGGTGCATCTGGTGCTGCCGCACCGGGAACCCTTTGCCCACGACCGCCTGCACGCCCAAGCCAGCGTCATGCTGACAGTGCCAGGCCGCCAGGTCCTGTCGCCGGAAGCGGTCCAGTCGGTCGTCAACCTGGTGGCAGCCGGTGTGCCCGGTTTGCGGCCGGAGGATGTCACCGTCGTGGACTCCAACCTCCACCTCCTGAGGCAGGCCGGCGACGGCAAGGATCCCCGCGCCCAAACCGCCATGGAGGAGGATATCCGGCAAAAGACCGAAGCCCGCCTTGCCCAAGGTGTCGAGCTGATGTTGGAACGCTCGCTTGGACCCGGCCATGTGCATGTCGAAGCGTCGATCCGGATGAACTTCGACAAGATCAACGAAACGAACGAGAAATACGACCCCGACGGATCGGTGGTGCGCAGCACCCAGACGGTGGCATCGAACTCCAAGACCACCGACAAGACCGGGCCGGTTTCGTTGCAGAACAATCTTCCCAACGCCGACGCCGGTTCGCCGGCCTCCGGCAACCAGGAAGGCCGTCAGGAGGAAACCACCAACTACGAAATCGGCAAGACCGTCCGCGCGATCGTGCATGACCAGCCGCAAATCGAACGCCTGTCCCTGGCCATCATGGTCGATGGCACCGATCAGGTCGATACGGCTGGAAAACACACCTGGAAGCCGCGCGATCCGGCGGAACTGGAGGAACTCGGCAAGCTGGCGAAAAGCGCCGTCGGATTCGATGACAAGCGCGGTGATCACATGGACATTGTCAGCCTGCCATTCGTAAACCCGATCGACGCGGCGGAAGGCGCCCCGGCGGCGCACCCCGCCAAGGCCAACCGCGATCTGATAACCTTCATTCAAATGATTGCGTTCGGCGTGGTGGGATTTGGCATCATCGTCCTGACCGCGCGATCGATCCTGAAAACGCTCGGCGGGCCGGGTGTCAGCCTGTCGGTCGCCGGCACCCCGGCCGGGGAGATCGCCGCCGGCCCGTCCGCCGCGCCGGGCCGCCAACCGGGGACAGACCAACTGGGGATCGAGCAGGCGGCGGCCCGGGGCCAGGAGGAGGACGATACTGTAACAATGAGCAACATCCGGGGTCAGATGCGCGCGTCGTCCATCCGTAAGGTGACCGCGCTGGTGGACCGCCATCCGGACACGACCCTGGGCATCATCCGCGGCTGGATTTCCACCGACACCGGGTAGCCTCTGGCGGACTCGGCCGCTCGGGGCTACCCGGTTTAGGGGCGTTGGGAAGTAAACCAGTCGCTCGATGTAGGTCACCGGCCTTCCATCGTCATGGCACGCCATGGCGGTCGCGGTCCAATCGGGGTAAGCGAGTTTTTTGACTCGTTGATTTGTCGGATTGTCCTTGCGGCGGACTGACGATTCTGTGTCGTCGATTGTGTATTGTTGAGTGTCATACCAGGGCATAGGAACCTGAGTGCCGGTCCCGGAACGCGTTGAGTCGTTGGAATTGGTTGGCGGAGGGGTTGAACCCGTTAAATTCCTTGTGATTCGCCGTTCTGCGAACGATTTGCGAGGTGCCCAATGTGGACGCAAGAGAACCGGCCAGCGCTACAACCGGGATAAGCTGCGCTAGCCGGGCGACCTCGCGGACGAGGAGTGGTCCGTGCTGGACCGGATCGGCGGGTGCCGACCGGTGCCAGCCGCCAGGCCACCGCGACGATGCGAAATTCGACCCCGGTGTTTGATGGGGATGGATGTCCAAATTGGATGACAAGCTTCTGCGCCCGCCATGGCCGCCTCCACCGGCCATGCGGACATCGAAGCGGCTGTTTCGCGGCGTCTCCCTAGCTGTGGTGGTGGGTTGCGCCGCTGACATAGGCCGGCTGGCGCAATGTCCACAGCGCGGCGCTGCTGCCCGGGGGTGTGCCGGTCATGGTGCCGGTGTTCGTGGCGGCGGTCGGCACACTGAAGTCCTGCGTCCCGGGTGCCGCGCCGCTGAAACCGGGCGCGGCTGCCGGTGTCGTCCCCATCGACGTGCCAGTGGCCGCGCCAGAAGATGTACCAAAACCGGAGGTTTTCGTCCCGGCCGTCAGGCTGGCCGACGTGATGGCGGCATTGTTCCCGGTGGCAGCCGCGCCGTCGCTGGCGAACAGGCCAGAACCCGCGCCGGTCGCCGATGGGTTGTTGTCGGCCGTAACCGAGAAAGTCTGAGTGCCGTCGCTGGACAGTTCCCAAGGTGCGCCGGCCGCCGGGGCGCCGCCGTCCAGGCTCATGCCCATCACGTAAAGGTTGCGATCCGCGGTATCCAGCGCCCACTGGCCCGTGGCGGGAAGCCCGGGCGTGCCAGCCGGGTAGTAGCCGCCAACTTTATCGTTCAGGAAAGTCACCGCCACATCATGCGTGCCGGCGCCGAAATTGCCCTTGATATCGAACTCCTGCGACTGACCCTGCCCGACGACCGCGGTCGTGGTCTGCACGCCGCCGACCTGCTGGCCATCGACCGACACTGTAAACTGCGCATCGCCCTGATAGGGGTCCTCCGCCATGTTCAGTACCAGCGTGTCCGCGCCGCCGCCCACCGTGACCGGTGCCGGCGTGGTCGTCCGGTTGCCGGTAAAGCCGGCCGGCAGTGGCGTGGTGTCGTTCACCTCGAACGTCGCGTTGCCGTAAACATTGCCCTGGTTGGAATTGGGCGGAAACAACGGCGACTGGTAGATCGGCGTGATGGTATTCGATACCGTCTGCCCGTCGTACGTTACGACATCGACATACAAGTTACGATCGCCGGCCGTTCCCGGGTACAGGAAGTTATTGGCGAAGGTGACCGTGACGTTGTGCGGACCAGGACCCCAGTCGCCATTGAACGTAAAGGTGTTGGTCTGTCCCGCCGATTGCGACGCCGTCGCGGTCTGAACCCCGCCCACCTGCTGACCATCGACGTTGACGGTGAACCGCGCGTCCACGCCCTGTGCCTGATCCTCCGCCATATTCAGGGTAATTGAATCGGTACCAGAACCAATTATGGTGCTGCTATTCGTTGAACCGGACATGGAATGTCCCCCATTTCGTTGCATATGAAACGTGATACCCGGCGCCGAGTCAGTGTGGGGTACCAGCCGGTCCCGGGGGCCGCAACCGGGCCACCGGGTTTAACCGCTCAGCACAGGGGATTTAGCCGGTTTCGCTCTGTGGATAAGCGAAACGGTGGGGATTATGGTCCTAATTCGGGTCAGACAGCCTCGGCGGACAACCGTCGCGGCATGCAGCACGCGCAACCGCCCGCATGTGCCGCCGGGGCCGGGCCGGATGACGCTTCCTTCGCCCCGCCGGACAGCGACGGCGCGGTCAGCAGGCGCGGCGCCGGCTGGGCACAATCCGGGCAGGGCTGGGGGCGATCATATTCCGCCATCGGCCGCACCTCGGAGAATGGGCCGCAATCCTGGCATTCGTAGTCGTAGGTAGGCATCCAGATCCTCCATCGTCCGTTACTCTCATATTGCCATTTTCCCCGCGGTCCGGCCAGCGCCCGGGTTGCCGCCCGGCGAAACCGGCGCCATGTTGCGAAGCACAACGGTTCTTGAGGAACGCGCGTATGATTGCACAAGTGGATCTGACCCAGTTCGCCGAGGAACGATATGCCGTCGGTCAACCGGTCCCACGCAAGGAAGACCCCGTCCTGCTGCGCGGCGAAGGCCGCTACTCCGACGATCTGAACCGCCCCGGTCAGGCCTATGGCGTCATGGTGCGCTCGACGGCCGCGCACGGGTTCATCCGCTCCATCGACACCAGTGCGGCCAAGGCAATGCCCAACGTGCTGGCGGTCTTGACCGGGCAGGACCTGATCGACGCGGGTATGGGCAACATGCCGTCCGGCATGTCGTTCAAAATGCGCGACGGATCGGACATGCCCAAGCCAGTGCAGCCAGTTCTGACCACCGATAAGGTCCGTTTCGTTGGCGATCCGGTCGCCCTGGTGGTCGCGGAAACCGCCAAGCAGGCCAAGGATGCCGCCGAAGCCGTATTCGTCGAAATCGATACGCTGCCAGCTGTCACCGATGCCGCCGCCGCCGCCGCCGCAGGTGCCCCGCTGGTGCATGACGTCACCCCGGCGAACGTGATACTGGATTTCCACCACGGCGATGCCGCCGCCGTGGCCGCTGCCTTCGCCAGCGCGGCCCATGTGACGAAACTGAAAATCCGCAACAGCCGCGTCGTGGTCTGCCCGATGGAACCACGCTCCGCGATCGGGGAGTTCGACGCTGAAACCGGCCGCTGGACGTTGCGGCTTGGCTGCCAGGGTGTATTCAACATGCGCCAGTTGCTGATGGGGCCGTTGAAAGCGCCGGTGGAGAATATCCGCGTACTCACCGGCAATGTCGGCGGCTCATTCGGCATGAAAGCCTCCTGCTACCCCGAATACCCCGCCATCCTGTACGCCTCCAAGCTGCTCGGGCGACCGGTGAAATGGACCGACGAACGCGGCGAAAGCTTCCTGTCCGACAGCCACGGCCGCGATCACGATATGGAGCAAGAGATCGCCCTGGACGCATCGGGCAAAATCCTGGCGCTGCGGGTAACGGGCTATGGCAACATCGGCGCCTATCTGTCCAACGGCACGGTGCTGCAACCCACCGGCAACATCGTCCGCAACACCATCGGCGTCTATGCGACCCCGCTGCAGGAAGTCCGGACGAAGGCGGTCTTCACCAACACCAGCCCGGTTGGCCCCTATCGCGGCGCCGGCCGTCCTGAAGGCAACTATTACATCGAACGCCTGCTGGACACCGCCGCCAGGGAGATGGGGATCGACCCGGCCGACATCCGCCGCCGCAACCACATCCAGCCCGACGCAATGCCCTACAAGACCCCCGCCGGCACCACCTACGACAGCGGCGATTTCCCCACCATCCTGGAAAAGGCGCTGGCGGCGGCCGACTGGGACGGCTTCCCGGCCCGTAAGAAGGACAGCGCCGAACGCGGCAAGCTGCGCGGCCGCGGCATCGGCCAGTATCTGGAGGTCACCGGCCCGCCCTCCAAGGAAATGGGCGGCATCCGGTTCGAGGCCGACGGCACGGTGACTATCATCACCGGGACGCTGGATTATGGCCAGGGCCACGCCTCGCCGTTCGCTCAGGTGCTCGCCTCCCGCCTCGGTATCCCGTTCGAGAAGATCAATCTGCTGCAAGGCGATTCGGATGAACTTCTGGCCGGCGGCGGCACCGGCGGGTCCAAATCGCTGATGGCCAGCGGCACCGCGATCGTCGAGGGGGCCGAGAAAGTCCGCGAGGCCGGGCGGAAAATTGCCGCTTATGTGCTGGAAGCTGCCGAGGCCGACATCGAGTTCGAAATCGTTCGGACGGGCGGCCAGTACCGGATCGCCGGCACCGACCGCAGCATCGGTATCATGGAACTCGCCGGCCTGATCCGCTCCGGCGCGGTGAAACTGCCTGAGGATGTTCCGCAAACCCTGTCCGTGTCCCACGTCGCGGAGGGGCCGCCCTTCGCCTATCCGAACGGGTGCCACATCGCCGAGGTCGAGATCGATCCGGAAACCGGCGTATCCGAGGTCGTTCGCTATCACATGGTCAACGATTTCGGCGTCATCGTGAACCCGATGCTGGTCGAAGGCCAGGCGCATGGCGGCATCGTTCAGGGCATCGGCCAGTGCTTCCTGGAGCATGTGGTCTATGACGAAAGCGGCCAGCCGATGACCGGTTCGTATATGGATTACGCGCTGCCGCGGGCAAACGACGCGCCGATGTTCAAATTCGCCTCCCACCCCGTGCCGGCGAAAACCAACCTGCTTGGGTCGAAAGGCTGCGGCGAGGCCGGCTGTGCCGGTGCGTTGCCGTCGGTGATGAACGCCGTGGTGGATGCGCTGTCTGTCTATGGCATCAAGCACATCGACATGCCAGCGACCCCGCTGCGTGTGTGGGAGGCCATCCGAACCGCTGCCTGATTCCCGTGCCGCGGCCTTGCCCCGTCAGCCCCGGGGCAGGGCCGTGCGCCCCGCCAACCCCGCTCTACAGCGACGCCTCAAACACCGGCTGCGGTAAAGATGCCCGCGCGATCAGCGAATCCTGAACCCGGTACAGCAATTCGGAATGATCTTCCTGCGATACATTGTCGCTGCGCATCACCATCTGGATCAAGGGATCCCGCAGCAGGGTCGCCAATGTCAGGGTGCTGATTGTCGTCGTGCACATCACCGTCACCATTCCCGTTCAAGCGCCGAAGCAGTATAGCCGCCTCTGTCCGGCACTGTGGAAATGAATTGTGTCTTAACATGGCCGGCGTTTGGGCATTTTTTTGCGGGTAGGCGCCATATTGTGGCGGCCGCGTGGCAAATCGGCATCATCGCCGGCGGAGAGCCGCACAAAAGGCCAAGGACAGCAGTAAATAACCGTTAATGAATTACTAAGAAATAATGCACCGCGCCGCCAAACCAGCCGGCGGCGCGGCGGTCAGTCACTCTATTCGGCGGCTTTCGCCTTGTGCGCCGGCCACTCATCGACAGGGATGCGCGGCAGGTCGAACCGGTCGGTCACACGGGAATACCACCCGCCGCCATGCAGGCGCCCGATCAGGTCCAGCTTGGGCGTATCGATGTAGCAGCGTTCCTTGTCCAGCACGCAGTCGTCCCGAACGTAAACCGCCAGCACCTTGCCCAGCACCACTGCCCGGTCGATACCGACATCAACAATCACCAGACGCTCGCACTCGAACGACACCGGCGCCTCAGCGATGCGCGGCGGCTTCACATGCAAAGACGGCGCGGTGGTCAGACCGGCTTCCTTCAACTCATCGACGCCCTTGGGGAAGTCGATGGCGGTCACGTTCATCGGCTCCCGCAGTTCATAGCTGACCAGGTTGATCACGAACTGCCCGGTGCGGCGGATATTGCCGCCCGTGTCTTTCACGTCGCCCGGCCCGCGGCCGCCGATCCCGAACGCCAGCACCGGCGGGTTGCCGGACATCGCATTGAAGAACGAGAACGGCGCCGCGTTCACCGTGCCGTCGGTATCCTGCGTGGTCACCCACGCGATCGGGCGCGGACCGATCGTCGAGGTCAGTAATTTATAGATATTCTCGTTCTTCGTGTCTTGGAAATCGAACAGCATGGCCGGCCTCTGATGATTGCTGGGCCGCAGCGTTACGCGGCACGCACCGGGCTGTCCAGATTTCAATTCAGTCAAGCATTGCGCCGCCGCACCACGGCGGCGCAAGCCCATTGGCTTCCTTCCGGCGTTTGATTTATCTCCCCGCAGGCCCGAAGGACACCGTTATGCCCGGCATGCTCGATTATGTAACAAAACGCCCCGCCGCCTCGCGCAGCCGCCTGAATTGGGCAGACGCCGGCCTTAGCGCGATATTCGCCGCCGTTGCCGTCGCAATCGGACTCTGGGGCTTCGGCGTGCTCGGGCACGCACTGCAAACCGCGGCCTCGTTCAATCTGTGGTTTCAGGCCGACAGTCCGCGCGTGATCGAAAACCTGACCGACCGCCGAAGCAATCACTATCGAACGGCGGTCCATCCCGTCGCCTCGCTTCTGCTCACGCCTGGCGTTATCGCGCTGCACACACTCGGCGTCCCCGCCCTGCTGGCCTGCGAGGTACTCATTCTCGCCGCCGCGGCGGTATGCGGTGGAGGCTTCTTCATCGCCTTGCGCCTGCTGGGTCTGCCCAAACCGGCGGCGTCGGTGTTCGTCGCGCTGTATCTGTCCAGTGCCGCGTTCATCTACTGGTACTCGCAAATCGAACTGAATACCGTCGGCGGCGCCACGATCGTCCTGGCCCTCCTCGCCCTGGCCCATGGACGCACGAAATCCGAACTGTGGTGGGTGCTGGTCAGCGCCGCGACACTGAGCATTACCGTCACCAACTGGTCGATCGGTCTGGCCGCCACCCTGGTGCGCTGGCCGCTGAAAAATACCTTGTCGATCTCCGTGGCGGCGCTGGCGACGGTCATCTTGCTGTCGCTGGCCCAGTCGCTGACCTTCTGGCACGCCGCCTGGTTCTTCCGCCCTGCCGCGGTCACCGCGGAAGCACGCTGGAGCGCACTGAGTTCGGCGCACGACGAATTACCGACCGACCGGCCGTCTATGAACATGCGATCCCTGTTCCTGACCACCATGGTGGCACCCGATCCGGTGGTGGAAGTCCAGGACGGCGACAAGGTTGTCACCAACCAGGATGTCCCCGCCACCACCGGCACTCCCTGCGCCCTCGCCGCCGCCATCGCCTGGATCGCCCTGCTCGGCTGCGGACTGATCGGTGCGGTGGGCGGGCTTCGCAACGACCTCCGCCGCCCCGTCGTGGCCGGCCTCGGCTTGATGCTCTCGGGGCAGATGGTGCTGCACAGCGTCTATGGGAATCCGACGTTTTTGTATGCGCCGCATTTTCTGCCGCTGCTGGCCGCATTCGCGGCCCTGTCGTGGTTCACCCGGATGCGCTGGGTGGCACTGGCGCTTGCGGCCGTGGTCTGCGTCGCCGGGGGCGTCAGTAACGTCCAGACGTTCCGGTCCGCGGCGGCGCTGGCAAATCAGGTCATCGCCCGGGGTGGCAACGCCATCCAACCCGCGTTCCCGGCCAACGATGTTCTGCCATTGCACTGAACCGGACCGGGCTGGCCGCTTGTGTTGATAGTATATACGTTATATATATACATAATGTATGGCGCTCTGGCCCTTGCGGCGCCCGCGGCCATCGCAGCGCTGCGCCGCCGCCGCTGGAGCCTCGTTGCGGCCGCTTTGCTGGCCATGGCCGGGATTGCGTTCGCTGGCCGCACCGGTATCGCCAACAGCATCGGCGAGGGCCGGCTGGCCGTCCTGCTGGCGATGAAAGCCCGCCCGAATGATCCATGGCCTCGCGGCACCGGCCACGTCCCCCTGGGTGCGCCCGGCGCGCCGGCGGATCGGAAAGCCTGGCTGGAACCGGGCGGTAGTTTCAGCCCCGCCGCCGGCAGCTTCGGTATCTCGTTCTGGGTCGTCGGGCACGACGGCAGCCTGATCGCCACCAGCGACAGTATCGCCCTGGCGCAAACCCGGTCCCACTATACCATCGCGCCCGGAATAGCGGTCGAAACGCCCTATTACACCGCGACCTGGACCGTCCGGCAACCAGACGGTTTCGATCTCGAACTGAAGGCCCGCCCCTCGTCCTCCGATCATATCGAGGTCGCGTTCCGTGGCGTTGGCCCGGCCGGCGGCCCGCTGACCGATATCGCCGCCGAACCGGACGGTATCCTGCTGAACGGAACCTGGACCATCTCCACATCCGCCCGGCTCATATTCCTCGGAACCGAGGACACACCCGGCTGGACCCGCTCCGAAACCCCGGTTCCAGCGGCCGCACACAGCGCCTCCGGCTGGGCAGCGGTTCGGATTGCCGCCCCGGCCGGCGAGACTCTCCGGCTGACCGTCTCCGATCCACGCCCCTGGCAGGCCGTCCTTCCGCCGCCGGAGCCCGGCCCCGCGATGGAGGGCCTGGACCCGGCATTCGCCGATTCCTTCCGATCCCAGATCGAAACCCTTCGTCAGGGCCTCGTCGGCGGGGAAACCCGCCCCGGCGACCCGTTGAACTATCCGCTCCAGTGGCAGCGCGACGGCGCCTATGTCCTGGTGGCGCTGGCCAGGGCAGGGCAGATGGCGCTGGTCCAACGCTTAGCCGAACGGTTCGGCCAGGACGACTTCTTCGGCGGATTCGGCGCCGAGGCCGATGCCCCGGGCCTGGGTTTATGGGCCTTGGGCGAAATCTCCGCACTCGGCGCGCCGCCGCGTTGGGCGGATATCGAACGGAAAGTGGCGCTGATCGAGCAAATGCTGCACGCAACCACCGACATCCGCCATGACTTTTCCGGACCGCCCGTGCCGGCGTATCGCGGCAATCCCGACCTGACCCTGGTCGCCGGCCCAATCCGCCATGGCCTGATCGACGGGCGGATGGACTGGCACCGCCCCGTCTTCTTCGTCAATGCCGTCAGCTACGCCGGCCTGATCGATGCCGTCCGGGTCGCGCGCCGCCTTGGCCACACCCGTCAGGCCGAGACATGGGCGAATGAGGCCGCGGCCTTGCGAACCGCATGGCAGGCTGCTTTCGCCGACCCGGCCCTGGTGCGCGATGCCGACGACAGCCGCACCGCGATCGCGGGACTTTGGCCCGCCGACATCGCTTCGCCCCGCGCCTACGCCGAACGGTTGGAACAGCGTTGGCACGAACCCGCCGGGCACCCGCCATGGACCTACTTCACGATCGCCGAGGCCCACCAATGGCTGCGCCTCGGCCGGCCGGATCGCGTCTGGCAGACGCTGAACTGGCTCTGGGCGCAACAGCCGCAGCCCGGCCTGTTCACACTGTGGGAGGGGTCGGGCGAGGAGAACAGCTTCGGTCTGTGGAGGGCATTCCGGGGCTGGGTCCGGCCGGAAAACGTAACGCCGCACTACTGGTCCGCCGCCGAGATGCTGCTGCTGCAGCTCGCGATGCTGGCCGAAACCCAACGCGGCCCCGAGGGAGACGAACTC
>JAKBCJ010000002.1:24940-31874 GCA_021807975.1 Pseudomonadota bacterium
GTCCTTGGCGGTTCGCCGTGCCAGTCGGTCAGCCGCCCGCCGGCACCCTCGATCACCGGCAGCAGCGCCGCCCAGTCCCAGGGCTTCAGGTCGCACTCCACGATCACGTCGATCTGCCCCAGGGCGAGCAGCCCATACGCATAGCAGTCGCCGCCCCAGTAGTTACGCCGCACCAACCGGGTCAGTTGCTGAAACCGAGGCAAATCGCCCCCGAACATCTCCGGGCTGGTTGCCGACAGTTCCGCCTGCGCCAGTGACGGACACGCCCGGGTGCCAACCTGCCCGCCCAGAGGGCCGGTGAACACCGTCCGGCGACCGCCAACACCGATCCACCGCTCCCGCGTTACCGGCTGGTCGATGATGCCGACGATCGGCGTGTCCCCGTCCAGAAGCGCCACCAGGCATCCGAAGGTCGGGCGCCCGGTGATGAACGCCCGCGTGCCGTCGATCGGGTCCAGCACCCAGCGCAACCGCGACTCGGGGCGTTCCAGCCCGAATTCCTCACCCAGGACGCCGCATTCGGGGCAGTCACGCGCCAAAACCGACCGCATCGCCAGTTCGGCATTGCGGTCGGCGATGGTAACCGGCGATTGGTCGGATTTCAGGTCGGCGGCGACAGAGCCGCGAAAGTGCGGCCGGATCGCCGCACCCGCTGCATCGGCAGCGGCCACCGCCGCCGCCACATAACGGTCTAAGTCGGCGATCAGGGCAGCGGCACCGGGTTAGCCGACAGGCTGCGCAGATAGGCGATGACGTCCGCCCGCTGCTGATCGTTGTTAATGCCCGCGAAAGCCATCCGCGTGCCCTGGACATAAGCCGACGGCTTCTTCAGCCAGGCATTCAGTTCGTCGAACGTCCAGTTGCCGGTCTTGGCCTTCATGCCGGCCGAGTAGTTGAAGCCTTCCATATGGGCATGAGGACCGCCCACGACACCGTAAAGGTTCGGGCCAACGCCAGCTTTCCCACCCTCGGTGAAGGTGTGGCAGGAGGAGCACAACTTCTTCACGGTCGATTCGCCAGTCGCCACGTCCGCCTTGGCCAGCAGCGGCGCGATCGGCGGCAGTTCTTCCGGCTTCGCGGCAGCCGCTGCCGGTTCGGCCGTGGGCGCACCTTGGATGGCGATCGCCACCTTCGCCGGGCGTTCCTCGGTGACCAGATGCACACCGATCAGCCCGGTAAGAAAGAACACGATGCCCGCCACAAGGACCGCGGCCATGCCCTTGTTGATTTCCATGCTATCCATGCAGCCAAGCTTTCCCGATCGCAGAGGGGGCACCCGGACCCCGATTGAATAGATGCGAACAAACGCGCCGGCCGGCCGTTGCACGGCAGCGAGCGCATCCGTAAGCTATGGCCACCATAGGGAAACGAAACCGCATCTTCAACCCGGGTCCGGAACGCTTTTCACGCATCCGGCTGCCCGTTACCAGGAAGCCCCTTTCTTGAACCCGATTGTCGTTATCCCTGCCCGCATGGCCGCCACGCGCCTGCCCGGCAAGCCGTTGGCCGATATCGCCGGCAAGCCCATGATCATCCACATGCTCGACCGCGCGCGGGAGGCCGGTATCGGCCCCGTGGCGGTGGCCTGCGGCGATCCCGAAATCGCGGCGGCCGTGCGGGAGGCGGGCGGAACAGCGGTATTGACCGACCCGGCCCTGCCGTCCGGGTCCGATCGCGTGCATGCCGCGCTGGCCGAACTCGACCCCGATGGCAGGCACGACGTCGTCGTCAACCTGCAAGGCGACTTCCCGACCATGGACCCCGACGGCCTGCGTCTGGTGGTTACGCCGCTGCAAGCCCCCGGTATCGACATCGGCACCCTGGTCGTGCCGATCCGCGACGATGCCGAGGCCAACACCACTTCTTTCGTCAAGGCTGCCTGCGCCTTCGTGGACGGACAGACCATCGCGCCGGCGCTGTACTTCTCCCGCCAGCCGATCCCTTGGGGCCCGGGGCCGCGGTGGCATCATGTCGGCATCTATGCCTATCGTCGGGCGGCGCTGGACCGCTTCGTCTCGCTGCCGCCAAGCCCGCTGGAACGGCGCGAGAGCCTTGAACAATTGCGGGCGCTGGAGGACGGCATGCGGATCGCCTGCGTACGGATGGAACACGGCCCCTTTGGTGTGGACACCCCGGAGGACCTGGACCGCGCCAGGGCGCTGCTCGCATGACCCAGTCCGGCACCATCTCGTTTCAGGGCGTCCCCGGCGCCTACTCCGATCTCGCTTGCCGCCATGCCTATCCGGCAATGAAAACCCTGCCCTGCCTGTCATTCGAGGCGGCGATCGACGCGGTGCGCGACGGGTCCGCGACCCTCGGCATGCTGCCGTGCGAGAACAGCTTGGCGGGCCGGGTGTCGGATATCCACAATCTGTTGCCCGACTCTGGTCTGTTCATCATTGGCGAACAGTTTCAGCGGGTTGAACACTGCCTTCTGGGTGTGAAAGGGGCCACGATCGCCGATATCAGGCGCGCGCACTCCCACACCGTGGCGCTGGGCCAGGTGCGCCGCATTCTGGCCGAACTGCGGCTCACGCCAGTGGTGGAGGCCGATACCGCAGGCGCGGCGCAACTGGTGGCCGAATGGGGCCGGAAGGAAGATGCGGCGATCGCATCCTCCTTGGCGGCGGAGATCTACGGGCTGAACATCCTGCGCGCCAATGTGGAGGACGCGGCCCATAACACCACCCGCTTCTACGTCGTCGCGCCCAAGCCGGCCGCCGTCGATCCGGCGACGCCGAACCTGATGACCACCTTCGTCTTCCGGGTCCGCAACGTCCCGGCCGCGCTGTACAAGGCGCTGGGCGGGTTCGCCACCAATGGCGTGAACATGACCAAGCTGGAAAGCTACATGATCAACGGCGAATTCACCGCGACCCAGTTCCTGTGCGATGTCGAGGGACATCCGGAGCACCCCGCCCTGCGCCGGGCGCTGGAGGAACTGTCGTTCTTTTCGACCGAGATGCGGGTGCTGGGGGTCTATCCGATGGCGGCGTTCCGCCTGGCACAAGGGGACGTTCATTGATCCGGACCGAGGTTCATGGCGGTTGGCACCGGCTGGTGCTGGACCGGCCGGCGAAGCTGAACGCGCTGACAACCGGCATGATCACTGACCTTCTGGCCGCGATCGATGCGGCCGAGGCGGACCCGGCCTGCCGAGCGGTGGTGCTGACCGGGGAGGGCAGGGGGTTTTGCGCGGGCCAGGAGGTCGGGGCGGACTTCATGCCCGGCCCCAACGGACCCCCGGATCTGCACGCCCTGGCGGATCGCTATCACCATGAGGTTGTGCGCCGGGTCCGGGCCTCGCGCCTGCCGTTCATCGCCGCAGTGAACGGGGTGGCGGCCGGGGCGGGCGCCAGCTTCGCGCTGGCCTGCGACATCGTGCTGGCCGCACGATCCGCCATGTTCGTGCAGGCGTTCATCCGGATCGGCCTGGTGCCGGACAGCGGCGCCACCTTCTTTCTGACCCATCTGGTCGGCGACGCCAGGGCTCGGGCGCTGGCGATGCTGGGCGATGCGATTGATGCGGACACCGCCGAACGCTGGGGCATGATCTGGAAAGCCGTGGACGACGCGGTGCTGACGTCGGAGGCGGAGGCATTGGCGGTTCGGCTGGCGCGATCCCCCGCCGGGGCTCTGGCAGGCATCAAGACGCTGTTCGCCGGGGCCGCGCACAATACGCTGGAGCAGCAGCTGGATCTGGAAGCGAAGCTGCAAGGCGTGGCGGGCCGGTCCGCGCACTTCGCGGAAGGCGTGCGCGCGTTCCAGGAGAAACGGCCGCCGCAGTACTGACCGCTCGGGCCGGGCACATCCGCATCGCCCCGGAAACTTGCCCCTCCGGCGCCGGCGTGCTTGGAATCCCGCATCGCGCGGCACGCGGATCAGGGAGGCAACAATGGCCAAATTCAAAATAGCGACCCCGGCCGGGGCAAGTTTCACCACTGCGGGTGGTGGTTACGATTACGAGATGGAAGCGTTGGCGGGCCTGGACGCCGAGATCGTCGAAGGCCCGACGGATGAGGATGGTTTCATAGCGTTCGCCCGCGATGCGGATGCGGTCTATGCCAAAGGCATGCGCTTCACGAAGAAGGTCGTCGACTCGCTGCCGGCGACATGCCGGGCGATCGTGCTGGGCAGCGTGGGCGTTGACAGCATCGATGTGGCGGCGGCCACGGCGCGCGGGATGCCGGTGACGAACTGCCCGGACACGTTCATCGAGGAGGTCGCCGATCATGCGATGATGCTGCTGCTGGCGGCCCACCGCCGGACGCTGGAACAGGACCGCATGGTCCGCGAAGGCCGCTGGCGCGAAGGCCGGCCCGCGTTGCTGCAAATCCCCCGCCTGATGGGTTTGACCCTGGGCCTGATCGCCTTCGGCCACGTCGCGCGGGCGGTGGCGAAGCGGGCCAAGCCGTTCGGTCTGAGGGTCATCGCCTATGATCCGTTCATCGAGGAACTGACGATGGTCGATCACGGCGTGCTGCCGGTGACGCTGGAGGAGGTGCTGTCGCAATCCGATTTCGTTTCGATGCATGCACCCGCGACGCCGGAGGCCGAGGGCATGCTGATGGAGAAGCATTTCCGGCTGATGAAGAAAACCGCCGTGTTCATCAATACCGGCCGCGGCCCGACGGTGCAGGAGTCGGCCCTGATCAAGGCGCTGTCGGAGGGCTGGATCGCCCATGCCGGCCTGGACGTGCTGGAGGTCGAGCCACCCGGCCACAACAACCCGATCCTGAGCATGCCGAATGTGACGCTGTCGGCGCACACGGCCTCGGCGTCCTCCCGGTTCGATCCGGCGCGCAAGCGGCATGTCGGGCGGGAGTTGGATCTGGTGCTGCGGGGCAAGTGGCCGATGAGCTGCGTGAACCCATCGGTGCTGGCGGCGTCCAATCTGCGGCGCTGGCAGCCGGTTTCGATGGAGCGCGGGCCGAACAGCTAGGGGGCCGATTCCGACACCTATCCGTCTGGCCGCCCGCTTCGATGATACGGATGGCCGCTGGCAATCGCCTGGGCTCGGTATAGCTGCTCCGCCAGCATCGCCCTGACCAGAAAATGTGGCCAGGTCATCGTTCCGAATGACAAGACGTGGTTCGCGCGGGCGATGACCGGGGCATCCAGGCCCTCGGCCCCGCCGATCAGAAAGCAGACCGGACGGCCGAGGCCCTGCCACGAAGCCAAACGGGCGGCGAATGTCTGGCTGTCCAGCGCCTGGCCGCCCAGGTCGAGCGCGACGGCGAACGCTTCCGGCGGTAAGGCGCGCAGCATGGCGGCCGCTTCGTCGCGTTTGATGACGGCCGCCGAACCTCTTTCCTCTTTCAGTTCGGTGACCGTCAGCCGGGGCCGCAGCCGGCTGTTGTAGCGTTCGAACAGATCGGCTTCAGGGCCGGCTTTTAGCCGCCCAACGGCGATAATGTGCAGAGTCAAAGCGTCCTTCAGATAGAACTTTAGTCTGTGGGCAGTCCAAGCAACTGGCTGCGCAGCTCCCGGGTTGGCGGATGCTTACCGATAAAACCCGCCAGCATGTGGTACGCCAGGTCTGGATTGTTGAATTCCCCAATCAACTGGTCGTTGGCCAAGACCCGGAAGCCCTTGCCGACGAACACGAAGGTGGACGTATCGCCGGGCTGGACGCCAGGAGCAGCGGCGACGAGCCGTTCGAAATCGGCTTTGTCCGCGGGATCACAGTCGCCGTCGGCACACTCATTGGCCAGACCTTCCCGGTAATGATCCTGGACTTCGGACCTGCTGCCGCCATGGATGAACTGCATCCGCACCACCTTCGGTTCAGGCGATGCCAGGATCGCGGCGGCGTCATGACTCGGTTTGGTAAGGTAGAGTCCGGCCACGTAAATGTGGACGCGGAAGATCGAGTAAGCCCGCACGCCGATGCCGTTCAAAATCAGGGTGTGGCCATTGACGGTATAGGTGTCTGGAAGCGTGACGCCATCCAATGTTGCCGCATACGCAGGCGACGCCAACCAACACATTGCCAATGCTAACAGATATCTGCGAACCACCGCCGCCCTCCCTTATCATGCATCAGGTTAGAACGCGCGTTGACACCTCTGGCACCGTCACGCACCGTGGCGCCATTATGCAGACAGATTTCTCCCTCGCCAACCGCATCGCCCTGGTCACCGGCAGTTCCCGCGGCCTGGGGCTTGCCATCGCCACCGGGTTGGCGGAAGCGGGCGCCAGGGTGATCCTGCATGGCCGCGATCCGGACCGGCTGGCGCAAACCGCCGCCACGTTTCCGAACCCGGCCGGCACCCTGGCATTCGATGTTTCCGACACCGTGGCGACCAAGGCCGCGTTCGCGACCATCGCACGCGACCATGGCCGCCTGGACATCCTGGTGAACAACGCCGGGATCATCCCGCGCAAGCCGTTGCTGGAAACCACGGACGAGGAATGGGCGTCGGTTATCGATTCCAACCTGTCAGCGTATTTCCGCATGTCGCGGGAGGCCGCGCGCTTGATGGTGCCGGCGAAATCCGGGCGGATTATCATGGTTTCGTCGATCATGGGCATTGTTGGGCGGCCAACCATTCCGGGATATGTCACGGCCAAGGCGGGCCTGCACGGCATGGTTCGCGGCCTGTCCGCCGAACTGGCCCCGCTGGGCATCATGGTGAACGCCATCGCACCCGGATTCATGCCGACCGATGCGACCGATACGCTGCACAAGGACGCCAAGTTCAACGAGTGGATCGCGTCCCGAGCGCCGATGGGGCGGTGGGGGAGGCCTTCGGAACTGGCGGGGCCGGCGGTGTTTCTGGCTTCCGATGCGTCGTCCTATGTCACCGGTCATGTGCTTGTGGTGGACGGGGGATTGACGGCTTCCCTTTAGGCCGGGTCGCCGGTTGGTTTGTTCGCGTCCGGGGTGGCGGGACGCGGGAGCAGCGGGACGCCGTTCGGGGCGGATGCCCAT
>JAKBCJ010000207.1 GCA_021807975.1 Pseudomonadota bacterium
CCACCAATGGCGGAAGATCGCTGTTCAACCGCTCTGTCAGGCTGCGCAGGCTGTTCAGGGTCGCTACAGTGTTGTCGGACAGCTCGTGCAGGGGAAGCTGGCTCAGTTGCTCCGTCGCGCGCTGCAGGGTGGACCGGCGAACCGGAATTTCCGGCAGCGAGGTGATGTCTGGATGGGTGATGGCGGGTGAGGCGGGGTCGAAATCGAGGTCGATCTGCGATTGGCCCGTTACGAAACTCTGAACGACCAGTTCGGCGCGCAACCCGCGTTTCAGCAGGTCGCCGATGCTTCTGGGCTCATTTTCCCGGCGTTTGCCGCCCGGCGGAGGGGCCGGCGTGAGGCGCACAGTCACCGGGATATAGGCGGTCTGGGTCTTTGGGTCGAACTCGATGCCGATACTTTCCACGGCGCCCACGCGGACGCCGCGGAACGTCACGGGCGCCCCGACCGACAGCCCGGCAATCGAATTCTGGAACACCACCGCCGCCTTTATGCTGGGGTGGAACAGACTCAGGTTGCCGAACAGGACGATCGCTGCCAGGCCAAGCGCGATGCCGCCCAGCACGAAGGCCCCGACCCGGGCCGGTGTGTTGGCTTTCATGCTGGTGCCTGTTGTTTGGCGACAAGGGTTTCAGGACGTTCCCGCCGCATGAAGGCGGTCACGCGCGGATCGTCGCCGTGGTCCCGCAGATACGACGGTGACCCATGCGCGATCGCGGTCTTGGTTTCGGCATCCAAAAACACCCCATCGTCGGCGATCGCGAACAGGCTTGGCAATTCGTGGCTGACCATGACGATGGTCGCACCCAGACCATCGCGCAGGTTCAGGATCAGGTCGTCCAGCCGGCTGGATGTGATCGGGTCCAGCCCCGCCGACGGTTCGTCCAGGAACAGCACGTCCGGGTCCAGTGCCAGTGCCCTGGCCAGACCCGCGCGCTTGCGCATGCCGCCGCTGATTTCGGAAGGGAACTGGTCAACTGCATTCTCCATCCCCACCAACGCCAGCTTCATGCGCACCAACCGGCGGATCGCTGCGTCATCCAGGCCAGTGAACATCCGCAGCGGCAAGGCGACGTTTTCGCCGACCGTCAGGGCGCTCCAGAGCGCGCCGCTTTGGAACAGCACGCCGAAGCGCCGGCCGATCGCGGTGCGGCGGGCTTGGGACGCGGCCCAGTAATCCTCGGTCTCGACCAAAGTGGTCCCTTGGGTTGGGCGTAGCAGGCCGACCATGGTTTTCAGCACCGTGCTCTTGCCGCAACCGCTGCCGCCCATTACGGCGAAGATACTGCCGCGCCGCACATCGAAGGACAGGTCGTGCTGGATGACCTTCGGGCCAAAGGCGAGCGTGACATCGCGGACGGACAGCAACGCGGTCACAGGTTCAACACCTGGGCGATAACCGCGAAGAGCGCATCCACGGCGATGACCCCGACAATGCCAGTCACCACGGCGGTTGTCGCTGCCGACCCGACATCGGCGCTGCTGCGCCCGGCCTTCAGGCCGATACGGCAGCTTGAGACTCCGATCAGGATGGCAAAGGCAATCGACTTGACGAAGCCGAAGACGAACTGATCCAACGGCACCGCGCCCAGTGTTTCATGCAGGTACCCCGCTCCGGTGACGCTCAACATCGCGATGGATACCACGAAACCGCCCAGCATGCCGACCATGCAGCCATAGAAATACAGCAGCGGCATCGTAAACACCAACGACAGGATCGCCGGCAAAACGATATAGTCGGCGACCGGAATCCCGACGACGGTCAGCGCATCGATTTCCTCGTTGCCCTGCATGGTGGCGATCCGGGCGGCGTAGGCGCCCCCGGTTCGGCCGGCCATCACGATCGCTGTCATCACGGCGGCCATCTCACGCACCAAGGCGATCGCGACCAAGTCGGCTACATACATATCGGCGGCGAATTTACGCAGTTGCACGGCGCCGACGAACGCCAGGATGGCGCCCAGCAGGAAGTTGACCACACTGACGATGATCAGCGCGGCGGGGCCGGCATCCCGCACGTCCGCCAGCAGATCGACACCGCGCATCCGCGCCCGGCCGCCGATGGCCCGCACGCCGCCGCTGGCCGCTGCCGCCAGCAATGCGGAGAGATTGCCGGTTTCCGCCAGCACGCCGATAATCCAGCCGCCGAACCACGATACCGGACGGAAGCGGCGGTGTCCGGCCGCCGCCGCCGGGGCCATCCGTCCGGGCAGCAAACCCAGCAGTTTCCGCGCGGAGCCGGGCAGGCCGGCGGTGTCGAACCCGATGCCGGCCGCTGCCGCGGATCGCTTGGCGTCCCACAGGAACGCGACCAGGCCCGAATCCCACCGGCCAACGCCGGCCATGTCCAGCGACAGCGACCGGGTGACGCCGGCCAGGGCGTCGTCGGGAAACGCCGGAGTGCTGCCCATCTGTGCCAGCCAGTCGCCGCGCAGCGTCAGGGCATCGCCATCGATATGCCAGGTTGGCGGGGATTCAATTTCTGGGGGCGGCTTCACAGCGTGGTTTCCAAGGCTCCGGACGGCGCCTGACCGTCGCGCCGACGATCCACGATACGGCATCCATCACGGCGTTGAAACCAACCAGGGCACTCGGCCGAAATAACGCTGATTAAACCCGGCCCGTCGCATCACGTCCGCGTGCCCGGGGTGGGTGATGGCGCGTGTCCGCCGGGGAATGCGGGGATGCCGAAACACTGCGATCCCGCCCGTGGAACGCTCTTGCTGCGCCGCACAAATGCAGTCACACTCCCGGTTATGCCCGATGTTTCCGCTGCTTCGCAGATACCAGCCCTCGCCAGGGAACTCCTGGACCTGACGGCCCGCCTCGGTGCCCGCGCCGACGAGGATCCCTTCGGCAACCCGGTTCTGCTGGTGTCCCTGGCGATCACCCGCCAACTGGACAACGGCGATCTGACGGAGGCTGATATCGGCGCCCTGATCCGCCATATTCGCGACGCCGCCTTCGCGGACCGGGCAGCGCGTATCGGCGTCTATCTGGGCGGCATCGACACCGCGGCGAACGACGGCATCCTGGCCAGCCTGGCACAGCACCTTTTGCGGCCGGACCCGAACGACAGCCCGGTGCGCTGGGCGGAATATCAGGCGCTGACCGAACGCACGCGGTTCGCGGCGGTGTTCACCGCGCATCCCACGTTCTCCTTGCCGCTGCCGGTCAATCAGGCACTGGCGGAAGCCGCATGCGGGCGCCCGGTACCCAGCTTCGAATCCCATCGTCCGCCGCCGATTACCCTGCGCAGCGAGTTCGACCAGGCGGTATCGGCCATCGCCAACGGGCGCGACGCCATAGACCGCTTCAACGCTGCGTTGATATCGGTCGCGCGCGGGGCATGGGGCGACCGATGGACCGAACTGATGCCGCGTCCGATCGTGCTTTCGTCCTGGGTCGGCTACGACACCGACGGGCGAACCGATATCGGCTGGTGGGACACGCTGCGCCTGCGGCTGGAAATGAAGCGGCTGCAACTCATGCGGCTGTATGCTCAGGTATCGGTCCTGCCCAGTGCCGGTGTCCTGGCGGAACGGGTGGCCGACGCCCGCGACGCGGTGGACCGCCAGATCGAGCTGTGCCCGGATCACCCCGAACCCGCCAAATCGGCCGCATTCGCGCATATGCTGATCGAAACCCGCGATACTGCCCTGAACACGCCGGCGCCGCTGCTGCCGTTGTTCCATGATGCGATCTCCCGCGCCGCCGACCACGAAAAACTGGCGCTGACGGTGGCGCGCGCCGGGCTGGTGTCGCACGGCATGGCGCTTGCCCACACGCATACGCGGCTGAACGCGGCGCAGATCCATAATGTGGTCCGTCAGCGCCTCGGCATCGCCGATCCGCCGGAGGACCCGTCGCGCCGCCGGGCATTGTTCGCCGCAATCCATGTCGCTTTGGATACGGTCGTGCCGGAGCCGGTGGATTTCGGTGCCCTCATCGGCGAGCAGGCTTCGGCCGCGAAGCTGATGATGACGGTGGCGCAGATCGTCAAACACATCGACGGTTCCGTGTCGGTTCGCTTCCTGATCGCCGAAACCGAAACTGGCTACACCTTGCTCGCCGCGCTGTGGCTCGCCCGGCTGTTCGGCATCGAGGAACACGTCGAGATTTCGCCGCTGTTCGAAACGGCGGAGGCGCTGGAGCAGGGCGCGGCGGTGCTGGAAGAAGCGCTCCGCAGTCCGCATTACCGAGCGTATCTGAAGAAGACCGGGCGGCTGGCGTTACAGTTCGGGTATTCCGATTCCGGCCGCTATGTCGGGCAGCTCGCCGCCAGCTACCTGATCGAGCGTTTGCGGTTGAAGATCGGACAGACGCTGGAGCGTCACGGGGTTACCGGCGTCGAGGTCATTCTGTTTGACACCCACGGCGAAAGCATCGGGCGCGGTGCGCATCCGGGGTCGCTGGCCGATCGGCTGAAGTATCTGTCGCCCACGGCATCGAGGCAGGCGCTTGGCCGCGCGGGGCTGAAGGTGAGGGAGGAAGCGGCATTCCAGGGCGGCGATGGTTACTTGCTGTTTGGCACCCCGGAATTGGCGCTGGCGACGATCACCCGGATCGCCGAACAGACGTATCACCCGGCGGCCGGGGAGATCGAGGATCCGGTTTATGCCGATCCCGATTTCGCCGCCGATTTCTTCGCCACGATCCGCGGCAATATGGCGGGTCTGGTGGAGGATGCAGGTTACGCCGCGCTGCTGGGCGCGTTCGGCCCATCGTTACTTGATCGCACCGGGTCGCGTCCCGCCGCCCGGCAGACCGATGGCATGGGCGGTGCGACCCGTATCCGGCATCCATCAGAACTGCGGGCGATCCCGAACAACGCGATCCTGCAACAAATCGGCTGGTGCGCGAACACGCTGCAAGGCATCGGCGCCGCCGCCGCGCGCCATCCCGAGACGTTCACCGAATTGCGCCAGACCAGCCGGCGGTTCAAACGCGCGATGGATCTGGCCAGTCACGCCCTGGCCCATTCGGATATCGAGGTGTTGCGCGCGGTGATCGCCACGCTGGACCCGGGCACATGGCTGGATCGTGCCGCCCATACCCGCCGGCCGGGCCGGAGGGAGGCGTTGGTGGCCGTCGCCCGGGCGCTGGAGCGGCTGGATATCTGGGCGGCCGCACAATCGATGTTCCGGCGGATATCGGCGGATCATCTGGCGCTTCGGGTGACGTGGCCGGACGTGCCGCATATGTCGAACCGGGAGATTTTGCTGCACGCGCTGCGGCTGGCGCTGATCCACAGGATCTGGCTGCTGGCGACGGAAATTCCCGATTTCTCGCCGCGCCATGGGGTGACGCGGATGGCGCTGGAGGCGGCGATCCTGCGGCTGGATGTCGATGCCTCGTTGACCGTGCTGGCAGAGATTTTCCCGTCCGCGACCGACCCCGCCGCCGATTGCGATTACGGCGAACCCGCGCCCAAGCGCCGTACCGCTGCCTATGCTCGGGAGCATGAGGAGATATTCACACCCATGCGGCGGCTGTTCGGCATGGTGCGGGAGATCGCCACGGCGGTGACGCACGAGGTTGGGGCGTTCGGGTAGAAGGCTAAGGCTCAATATAAATCCGCGTAACCCGCCGCCCCATTCCCACCAGCATCGCATGGGGAATCGTCCCCAACTGGTCGGCCACAACCTCCGGCCGTATGACATACCCATCGTGCGACCCGAAAATCAGCGCCGGCATCCCAATCGCCGCGCTTGGAATATCGGTAATATCCACCTGCATCTGATCCATGCTCACCCGTCCGGCGATTGGCGCCAGCTGCCCATCGATCATTACGGCGCCAGTCGCCGCGAACTGCCACTTGATACCATCATCGTAACCGAACGGAATCACCCCGATCCTCCGGTCGCTCGCGGCCGTATAGGGGCGTCCATAACCAAGACTCTCCCCTTGCTTCAGATGCGCGATGCGAACGATCTGGCTGGTGACCCCAACGGCCAGGCTCAGCGGCAGCGCCTCCTCCAGCGCCGGAGAACCGTAGATTCCGTAAAGACCCAGCCCGATGCGGACCATGTTGTAATGCGCCTGCGGAAACCGCACCGTTCCCGCCGTATTCGCCGCATGAATCAGCAGATCGTCGAACCCGGCCGCCCGCAGATCGGCCACGGCACGATCGAAGCACGCGATCTGCCTCAAGGTCCCGTCATCCTGGGCCGGATCGTCGGCGGAGGCGAAATGCGTGCAAACCCCGGTCAGCCGCATCGTCGCCGATGTCCTGAACGGTGCGGCCAGTGGGGCGACCTGGTCTGGCTCCACCCCCAGGCGGTTCATGCCGGTATTGACCTTCAAATGCACATCGATGACATGGCCCGCCGCCGTCAGTGCCGCATCGAACGCCGCGATCTGATCGGCATCGTACAGAATGGGTGTCAGGCGGTAGCGAACCAGGCTTTCCACGTCGGACGGGTTGGGCATGAACACGTAAATGTCCTGTCCCACGCCGGTCTTTCGCACCAGCACGCCCTCATCGGTGGTGGAAACGCCGATGTGGTGAATGCCCAGCCGAACCATCAGCGAGGCCAGGTGAACGATTTCCGTGCCATAGGCCAGGGCCTTCAGCACGGCCATGATCCGGGCCTTGCCGCCGGTGTGCCGGCGGAACCGGGCGACATTCTCGGCGATCGCCGCCAGATCGACCCACATGGCACGCGGCGCGATCGCACCCGCCAGTTCGCGCGCGGCGGCAACCATGCCGGCGTTGCGCGGCCCCTTGAAAAGCACCGTGTCACCCCAGCGCAGCATTGGCCGCAACTGTTCTTTCAGCTCCGAAGGGTCTTTGACCGAAACGACCGTACCGTCGGCCCGGGCGGACTGGAAGCCGTCGGCGATGCTTTTCAAATTCCCTTCGCCAACCAGGAACATGTGGCTGTAGCCGCAATCCGCCGCCAGCGCGCCGATCTGGCGTTGTTCCGCGTGCGAATCCTGGCCAAAATCCTTGGCGCCGGCAAAGGCGAATATCCTGCGCCCGGTGCGCGGCGCCCCGAGTGCTGCCGTTCGCAAGGCGTTATGGATCGAGATCGGATCCGATGTATAGGCATCGTTGACGATGCGGACCCCTTGCGCCGAGGACCACACCTCGGTTCGTGTCGGCGCCGGGGTGTAGCCGTCCAGTGCGGTGCCGATTTCGTCCAATGCGGTGCCAAGAAGAAAAGCGGCGGTGGCGGCGATATGCAGATCGGCGACGATGTCGGGGGATCGCGTGTTGACCAGCACTTCCACCCGCTGACCGGTGCGGGAGGTCAGCGCGATGGCTTGTCCGCCGTCCGTCGCCCCCATTGTTTCAAGCGAAAGCACCTGATCGTCCCCGCCGATGCGGTAGATCCGGCATTTCAGCGCCGCCGCCGCCGCCGCGATCAGGGGTTCGGCGTGCGGCAGCAGAACCCAGCCGTCTTCCGGAATATTCCCGAACAGTGCCATCTTTTCGCGGGCGATGGCGTCCCTGCCGCCGAACGAGGCCAGGTGCGCCATGCCGATATTCGTCAGGATGCCATAGTCCGGGGCGGCAACTTCCTCCAGCACGCGCATCTCTCCGGGGGCCGACACGCCCGCCTCCAGCACCGCCAGCGGCGCTTCCCTTTCATGTGCCAGCACCGCCAGCGGCAGCCCCATCTGGCTGTTGTAGCTGCCGGGGGATGTGGTGACGCCTTGGCGGGACAGCAGCGCGCCCAGTGCGTCCTTCACCACGGTCTTGCCGTTGCTCCCGGTCACCGCGATCACCCGGCCCATGAAGGTCCGACGGTACCATTTCGCCAGACGCTGCAACGATCGCAGCGGTGAGTCCGTTACGATCAGCGGCCAGTCCGGATCGGCGGCAATCGAACCGATCATATCTGCGGAAACTATCGCGCCGGAGGCGCCGTTGCGAAACGCATCCGCCAGGA
>JAKBCJ010000208.1 GCA_021807975.1 Pseudomonadota bacterium
CCGACGATCGTGCGGCTGCCGGGTATTGGGCTGGATATCGACCACCCGGCGGATTTGCGGGCGTTCATGGCGGCAATGCCGCGGGTGCCGACGCGGACGCTGACGTTGCTGGAGCAGTTCGGGTTTTGAGTTGAGGGCAACGGGCGATCAACTCATTGTCAAGGCGCTCACCACACTCGGCTAATCGTTTAACCTGCTCGGGGAAGGCCGAGAAAGCGTCGCAGGGCGTCACCTCCCCTCGTCTTTTTTGTCATGTGCGCGCGCCGAAATTCCGGGTTTCTATAACGAATGAAATTGTCTGTTTCTGGCTCGTCCTCGAGATCGAATCGCGAAGCACCGCGTCCGATCACCAGGAGAGCCTCGCCGCTTCTTACTCGTTTAAGTAATGTCCCTTTGATCCAATTGGTCATATTTGCGGTACTTTGAAGTTTTTTGTATAATCCATGTGGGGCTGCACTACCGGACGAATGGTAAGCTACGAGTTGAAGAATACAAATTCGATCCGCGTAGCTCGAGGGCCAGTCTGGCCCAAATGTGTCACGCGCCCATTTCGCCCCCGGATGGTTCAGGTAGGCTGGATCAAAGTAAACGTAAGGACTGTTTCCCTTAAGATTTTCGCGCAATGTGCGACGAAAATCATCGTTTTCCGCCTCGTAGGGGACATCCATGTCGTCAAGCCCCGGATTTAGAAAGGCGACAAACGCGCGAGCTGTTCTAATAGGTCCATTCCAAGGCAGCGGGATGAGCCGTGTTTCGAAACCGCTTTGCGCAAGAAGGGTTGGATCATCCGAAGGATGGACATTGTTCGACCCTAGGTCAGACCAGAACGAGATCAATTCATCTGTCGTCATCGTTGCACCTCCCGGGATTGGCCAAAAGTTCGCAAGCGGCGCCGCGGGCCGAGCCGGATTCTCGAAATTCAAAAATCCGGCGCCTATCCCGGGTAATCCAGCGGTCGGAGCGTTCCGGGCAGGTAAAGCGGATGCTGCGGCGTTCCATCCTGCGTAAGGCGCAGGTACTTCAACCGAATCCCGGCGTCTTGTAACATTCGCACGACCTCCGCCGCGCGCGGACGGAGCGGCTTCGGCGGTAAACCATAAGCGAGTATGACGATGGACGATGCCCGGGCCATTTTCAGCAGTGCGGCATCGTTATCCGGACCGACAGCGTCCTTTACTTCCGTCAGGCGCTTACTGTCGGTAATGCGATAGGCATGAATATTGCCAACCAGTTGGCCGCCGTAACCCCAGCTACGAGCGAACCGACCGGTGCGAATAAGGGTCGGGTCGGCGTGTTCTACTCCGGCAACCGATGGATTCATCAACAGGAACATCGCCAGCGGCAGTGCCGGATTCCATACCTCGGACAGTTCGTATCGATAGCGGCCGCACGCTGAAAAGCGGGCTGTGACGATCGAGTCAGACGGCCAGCGCGGCTTCGATTTCCCCCCGGGGTCGTGCGGCGCGGCATCGAACGAACCGCGGGTCTCATCGTTCATCGGCCATCCTCGATCCTCCGCGAACATCAGCGAAAACGCGGGGCGCGCGCTGACGCCCGTCGTGACGAAACTGGCCGCGAAAACCCCCCGGCCATGGAACGATCCGCCCCGCCGGGTGCTTCAATTTAACGGCGTCAGGAAGGCCCCCCGTCCACGACAGCCGCCCCGCGGACGGCCGAGGCGTGGAAGAAGGGCCTTCGCCTGTCCCGAAGACCGGGTTCAGGTGGCCGGAGACAGTACGTGGATCACCCGGTTGGCGATCAGGTCCTTGGTCTTCGCCCCATAAGCGCGCATGTGCGGGGAGGCGGCGTGCGCGTTCAGGTGGTCCAGACTTTCCCATTTCTCGATCACCAGGAAGGTGTCCGCGCCGAATTTGGTCTGGAAGGCACCGATCCCGTCCGCATCGACGGCCGGGCCGTATTCGATGCAGCCGGCCTCGGCATGGACGGCCGGCATGTTGGCGCGAAACGCCTCCAGGATCGCATCGCGATGTCCGGGCTTGGCGGTAATGATGGCGACAACGTGGATCATTGGTTCACTGCTCCTTGGTTTAGGCCGCGCGAGGGCGCGCCATCCCCATGATGCGTCAACTCGGCGTCGGCGCGAAGACCGACGGCGGCGAACATCGCGCCACAGGGCGGCAGATTCCCCGCGGCCGGGGTAAATCCACTCTCGGGCAGGGGGGTGATTTCGCCAAAACGGTCTGCATCGAACGCCACTTCGCGATCCGACAGATTGAAAACCGCCAGCACCCGCTGCCCGTCGTGCTCGCGCACAAAGCCCACCAGCGGCTCCGGCAACACAACCGGCAGCAGCGTCCCGTGTATCAGCGCCGGCACGCCGCGCCGCCAGTGCAGGAACCGCCGGTATGCATGCAAAAGACTGTCCGGGTTCGCTTCCTGCCGATCGACAGCCATCGCCATGTGCGCAGCGGGCACCGGCAGCCATGGCACCCCTGTGGTGAACCCGCCATGCGGTGCCGAACCCGCCCATGGCATAGGCGTCCGGCTGCCGTCCCGCCCCCGGAACGCCGGCCAGTAGGCAATTCCGAACGGATCGCGCAGGTCCTGTTCGGCCAGGTCCGCTTCCGTCAGTCCCAGTTCCTCGCCCTGGTACAAACAGACACTGCCGCGTAACGACAGCAGCAATGCCATTAACAACCGGGCGAACGCCGGATCGCCGGACCCCCAGCGGCTGGCCGCGCGTTCGACATCGTGATTGCTGAACGACCAGCAGCGCCAGCCCTCGGATCGCGCCGCCTCATGCACCAGCGACGTTACCGCCGGCCAATCGAGACTGCCGCGCAACGGCTGCAGCGTATAGGCCATGTGCAACCGGTCGCCGCCGTCGGTGCAGGCTGCCACCCGTTCGAACGCGCCCGGCTGACTGGAAAACTCGCCCAGCGTCGCGGTGCCGGGATAGGCGTCCATCAATCCCCGGATGCGGGCCAGCAGACCCATCGCCTCGGGTTGCATCATGTCGCGGACGTGCTGCTGCATGCCGAACAGCTTGGCCGGGATTTCCCCCGAACCGGCGGCCGGCGGGTTCGGCCGCAGCGACTTGTCGTGCAGCAGGAAGTCGATCGCGTCCAGCCGGAATCCGTCCACACCGCGATCCAGCCAGAACCGCCCGGTTTCCAGCACCGCGTCCATCGCGGCGGGATGATGCAGGTTCAACGCTGGCTGATGGTTCAGAAAATGGTGCAGGTAATACTGCCGTCGCCGCGGTTCCCACGTCCATGCCGCCCCGCCGAACACCGACAGCCAGTTGTTGGGCGGGGTGCCATCCGGCCGGGGATCGGCCCAGACGTACCAGTCGGCCTTTGCCGACGCGCGGCCGGAGCGGCTGTCCAGAAACCAGGCATGCCGGTCGGACGTATGGCTCCAGACCTGATCGATCAGCACCTTCAGACCCAGCGCCCGGGCGCGGGCCAGCAGGGCATCGAAATCGGCTATGGTTCCGAAAATCGGGTCCACGGTTCGGTAGTCCGCCACATCGTAGCCGAAATCCCGCTGCGGCGAGGCAAAGAACGGGCACAGCCAGATCGCGTCCACACCAAGCCGGGCAATGTAGTCCAGTTTGGCCGTCACACCCGGCAGATCGCCGATTCCGTCGCCGTTGCTGTCGAAGAAGCTGCGTGGGTAAATTTGATAGACAACCGCGCCGCGCCACCATTCCGAAGCCGTCATCGAAAGTCCTCCTCACGTCTCCGTGTAGAGAACTCCCGTCGCCGAACTCAACAATGATCGCCCTTCAAGGCCCGGGCGGAATCGTTTATCACGCGCGCAAACCGATCAGGACGGGCTGATGTCGAATTTCTCCACTATCGTCTTATTTCCTTTTATCGCCGCTTTTCTGATCTTTGTGCTGCGGTTCTATTCGCGTGAATCCGCATCCTCCATGGCCAACCCCAGCTTCCTGCTGGGCGCTCTCACCGTTCTGCTCGCCGGCGGCTATCTGATTTTGCGGATCACCCTCGGCATGCCGTTTTATGCGTCGGTCGGCTTCGGATTGACCGGCGTGGGCCTGCTGGCCACGTCGATCTTCCGTATGTTCTTGATCTAGACCGGGCTACTTGCGGAACAGCCGCGACCAGAAGCCGGTCGTCGCGCGCTTTCCATGCGACACATGCGGCGCGCGGGCCGGGGGCGGCAGGGCGCTGCCAATCAGATGCCGTCCGATATCGCGGCCGGCGATCCGGGCGCGTTGAAAGCCTATGATCGCGCGGGCTAGTTCGTCCGGTTCCCGCGCCGTCAGTTCGTCGGCCCAGGCCTCTGCTGCCGCGAACATTCCCGCCCGCCGCATGGCATCCAGCCGTCGCAGCCCGGTTTCGATATCCACGGTATCGGCCCATAACGCCACGGCCGCGCCGCGCAGCGCTGCCGCCTCGGTCATCGCGGCCGCATCGTCCGCTGCCCAGGCCGCTTGCAACAAGGCCTCCGCCTGCTGCGCTCTATCGCCGAGGCGTTCGCAAATCAGCGCCCAGCGGCGGAATGGCACTGTCTCCTCCAGCGCGGTCGTGCTCAGCAGGCGGTATTCGTCCGATTTCACCACCGGTTCGGCGCTGGCCGGCAAGTCCGCCAAGGCCGGGGCGGCAGCGCCGCAGGACGGACACACCTGAATCCAGTTGCGCAACGTGGACCGGGCGGGTTCGCCGGGGCGCATATCCAGGTCGGGCGCGATTTCCGGCTGCGGTGCGCGAAACGCCGCTCGGCAGGGGCGGGCGCAGACGCCGCAGACAAGCTGGGTCACGATCCGGCCTCCGCCCGCAGACCATCGCGCAGCCGCTGCATGGCCCGCTCCATCAAGCCGGCCGATTGGGCGAAACAAATCCGCAGATAGCCTTCGCCGGCATCGCCGAACGCAACACCGGGCGCGACGGCCACGCCGTGGCGGGTCACCAGTTTCTTCGCCAGAGCCAGGCTGTCCCGCAGCCCGTCGATCGCCACGAAGGCATAGAATGCCCCGGCCGGGGGCTGGTAACGCACGCCGTTCAGCCCGAGCAGCGCGGCGCTGGCTAAATCGCGTCCGGCGGAGCAGTGGGCGCGGAACGCGGCGACCGTCGCGGTGTCGCGCACAGCGGCCAGCCCGGCATGCTGGGTGAAGGGGGCAACGCCGGAATGCACGGCTTCCACGATGTCGGCGAACTGTTCGCCAGTACCCCCCGGCACCACAAGCCAGCCCAACCGCCAGCCGGTCATGATCCAGGCCTTGGAAAAGCTGTTGCAGACAATGACCCGGTCCCCCGGTTCGGCGATATCCAGCAGCGACGGGGCCGCGTCCCGGCCATCGTAAACCAGCCGCGAATACACCTCATCGGATATGATCCAGGTGCCGTGCCGCTTGGCGATTGCATGGATGGCCCGCAATTCCGCTTCGGTCGCCGTCCAGCCCGTCGGGTTGCCGGGGGAGTTCAGAACCAGCGCCCGGGCGCCTTCCAGGATCGCGTCCAACCGATCCAGGTCCAGGCGAAATCCACCGTCTTCCGTCGGATCGAGGCCGATCTGCTCTACCGCCGCACCGCGCAACCGCGCTGCATTGGCGATATTCGGCCATACCGGGCTGATGACGACCACACGATGCCCCGCCCGCACCACGGCGTTCATGGCGACGGAAATCGCCGCCATGCCGGATGCGGTTACCTGGATGCGGCTTTCCGCCACCGGATTGGCGTGCAGCCCGGTCAGGTAGTCGGCCAGTGCCTGGCGCAGTGCCGGCAGGCCGCGCACGTCGGGGTAGCGCGTTTGACCATCGTTCAATGCCCGGATGGCGGCGTCCCTGGCCGCCAGCGGGCTGGGACGGTCGGACTCGCCGAAACACAGGAAATCGACGTCCGGGGTGGCAAAAGCCAGCCGAGCGACCTCGACGATGCGGGAGGCGGGGATAAAGGTGAGGTCCATGGTGTCCACAAAGGAAATGTATGCCGCCGCCGGGGAATTACATCCGGCGGGAGTTGAGCCTCATCTGGCGATGAAGATTGAGAAACAGCGCCAGCACCCCGATCGCAGCGACTGCCCCGCCCACCAACGGTATCGCGCGGTCGGACGACCAGAAGCTGTCAGAAGGATGCGCTTTGGCCAAGGATATGATCCCCATCGCGCCCTCCAGGCCGTTCGGCGAACGGCGATCCTGCGAGTTTACGTCTGAATATGCCTTCCCCGGCCTGAAATTCAACCCGTCGAGAAACGCCGCGATCATTCGCTGGGCAGAACTGGCGGCTTGTTCGCTGCTGACCACCGAGAGATGAATGTAGCCATTCCGGCCAAATCCGATGGCATGAAACGTCACTTCGCCGCCAGACTCGCGCGGGGCGGATCGGGGGATAATCAGGGCCGCCCAGGAAAGCTGGTGCTTCGCCGGGTTGTAGGTCGGCGGAAGCAACCAGCGCCGGGCTTCCAGCGGCTGCAAACCATGCTGAATCCGGTCGGGATTCTGCTGCTCGACGGTATTTCTCAGGCTTGAGAGGATGTCGTCGGCGGTCCAGGCCGCCACGGCATCGCTGTCCACAAATCCGGATGGGACAAAGGTTACCATGCCCGGGGCATCCATGCCGTCCGGCCCGATAAGCAGCGCGACGAAGCCCTTCGGGACCGGCAGGTTGGAAACATTCAGCACCCGCGCTGCCGGTTCCTTGGGAACCAGCAGAAGGTCGTCGCTCAGCCGCACCGTGGCTTGATCGGCCAGTTCGGCGCGGGCAGGTGCGCCGGTCGCCTGGCGCAGGGCCTCTGCGAAGGCGCTTCGCGGGGTTTCGATAGCACCCGGATCCGGCGATGCGGCTTGAGATGAAGGCGTCAGCACCAGCCCCGCCAAAATGCCCGCCACTACCGCGGCCAGAACAATGCGGCGCAATTCGTTTCCCCTCGGGCAGCGGTTGAGTCAGGGTCTATAATAGCGGGGATCGCTACGGTCTGTCACCGAAAACGATCACGGATCAGCGGGCTGGGGCGTTAGAGGGGGAACCGGCCGGCTGGCTGAGTTCGGCGCCGGTTCCGGTGTTGCGGATGCAGTCGCTGATAAACCGGTTATTCGAGAACAGATCGGACAGGCCGCGATCGGTAACCACAGGGGTGTAGTTTCCCGACTGGGGCGTGTTGACCTGCGATGGCGGACTGTAAATCGCCGCCCGGTTCTGTTCGCTGTAAATTTGGTCCGCCCGCTGCCGGCAGGCCGCCCTGGTCTGGGCGTCGGCCGCCGCCTGGCCCGTCACCGGGCTGCTCTGGCAGCCGGACACCGCGGCAGCGCCCAGCAAGGCCCCGATCGAGGCAGCAAAACGAAGGGGACTCATGGGCGGGCTCCTGACAAGCGTTGGCCATTGGCGCGCGGAGCTTCGAGTTGCGCCCCGCTCGCGAAACGGGCCAGCTGCGACCGGAACCCCGCCTCATCGAATCGAGCGTCCCGAGTCAGCGGCTGACTGGCTGCGGTTCTTAGCAGAGCGGGATGGAATTCGGCACCATCCCTGGCGAGATGAAACAGCGATCGTGCCCAGGGCGCGCAGGCCAGCAAGTCGATCAACGCCAGCAGCCGCAGGCACAGTGACATGCCGGGCGGGTGGCCGATTCCCACGATCCGGTCCACCGCACCGACCCAGCACCGGGCGTCGCGATCCGCGAGCGCAAGGTCAGTATGGCTGCCGTCCGGGCGGTTGAACCGGAAACCGCGCACCGCCCCCTGGTGTTCGGCGAGCGCCGCTGCCCGGGCGGCATGCCACGCGCGTTCCAGGTCGCGCTTGTGGACCCCGGGCAGCGCCTCGGGCGGCAGGTCGATCAGATAGGTGACCAGCCCATCGGAATCGGCGCCCACCCGGATCGTACCGGCGGATGGTCTTTCGCTGTACGGGCGCTGCGCGTTCA
>JAKBCJ010000209.1 GCA_021807975.1 Pseudomonadota bacterium
TTCGGGCTGGGGATCGTCTCTGGGACGTCTCAATACTCAGGAATCTGCATTAATTCCTAATTTTTGGACTTTTGTTAATTGGCTGGTATGGTGGCTTGTGTTCAATGGTGGTTCGGTAGGGCTTTCGACGGTCGCTGGAAGGCAGACAGGATATTGACAATAGGCTAGAGTAGGAATTTTGTCAATGGGAGCGACAGATTTGGCCAGCAGATCGCATTGCGCCCGCTGTTCGGTTGCTTTGCGTCATCCCGCTTCACCCGCCCGCGTCAGGACGGAGCAGGCCCCATAGGCGATAAAACGCAGGCGCCGCCGCCTCCGCTATTGATATGTGCCATGGCAGGATTGGTCCGGCGACTTACGACTTGCGGTGCCCCCCCGGCCATACCCGCCTGCCGCCCCGCCCCAAACCCGTCATGGCGGGCGCAGGCCCGCCATCCACGCCTTCGCGGGCCGCAAACCCCTCACCCGCCCCCCATCACGAATAACGGGATGACGGTCGCCCCGCCGTTGGTTACGATTGTCTGAACCAAATCGGTAACGCGGAAAGCGATGATATTTGATGTTTGAGCAGACCTTTAAGAACATTGACGACGTGCTGTGGAAGGAAGCCGGCTGCACAACCGAGCTGGATTACACCGAACAAACGTCCTGGATCTTGTTTCTGAAGTATCTGGACGATCTGGAACGGTCCCGGGCGATGGAGGCCGAACTGGTCGGCAAGCCCTATACCTTCATTATCGACGACGAACATCGCTGGTCGCGCTGGGCGGCGCCGAAGACGGCCAACGGGTCGTTCGACCACGATACCGCGCTGACCGGCGACGACCTGATCGACTACGTCAACCGCAAGCTGTTCCCCTATCTGACCGGGTTCAAACAGCGCGCCACCGGCCCCAACACCATCGAATACAAGATCGGCGAGATATTCAGCGAGATCAAAAACCGCTTCCAAAGCGGCTACTCGCTGCGCGATGCCCTGGAACTGGTGGACGAACTGCGATTCCAATCGCAGACGGAAAAGCACGAGCTTTCCCATCTGTATGAAGCCAAGATCAGGAACATGGGCAACGCCGGCCGCAACGGCGGGGAGTATTACACGCCCCGGCCGCTGATCCGCGCGATGATCCAGGTGATCAAACCGAAAATCGGCGAGCGAATCTACGACGGTGCGCTTGGGTCGGGCGGCTTCCTGTGCGAGGCGTATGAGTATCTGCGCCGCGGCGACCTGACGACCAGCGACCTTGAGACGCTGCAAACGCGGACCTTCTATGGCAAAGAGAAAAAGAGCCTCGCCTACGTCATCGCGACGATGAACATGATTCTGCATGGGATCGAGGCGCCGAATATCGTCCATACCAATACGCTGACGGAGAACCTGTCCGATATTCAGGAGAAGGATCGGTTCGACGTGATCCTGGCCAATCCGCCCTTCGGCGGGAAGGAGCGGCCGGAGGTGCAGCAGAATTTCCCGATCAAAACCGGGGAGACGGCGTTTCTATTTTTGCAGCATTTCATCAAGTCGTTGAGGGCGGGTGGCCGGGCAGCGATCGTCATCAAGAACACCTTCCTGTCGAACTCGGATGGGGCGGCGCGGGCGCTGCGGCAGGAACTCCTGGAAAGCTGTGATCTACACACCGTGCTCGATTGCCCAGGCGGGACGTTCCAGGGGGCCGGCGTGAAGACCGTCGTGCTGTTTTTTCAGAAGGGATCACCCACCCGGAAAGTTTGGTATTACCAACTCGATCCGGGACGAAACATGGGCAAGACAAACTCACTCAACGACGACGACTTGAAGGAGTTTGTGGCACTTCAGACAGGCTTTGCAGCGTCCGAAAAATCCTGGTCGGTCGACGTAAAGGGCATCGATCGAGATAGCTACGATCTTTCCGTGAAGAACCCTAACAGAGTGCACGAACCTGACTTCCGCGAACCACAGGATATAATCGCGGAAATAGCAGCGGTTGACATTGAAATTTCAGCGATTCTTGAGGACATCCGGGGGTTACTCTGATGCCCGGCTGGCAACTCAAGTCCATCGGCGAGGTATGCGAGGTTTTGAACGGTGGAACGCCGAAGACTGCGACCAACACTTACTGGGGAGGCGAACATCTCTGGATTACACCCGCCGAAATGGGGAAGCGTAGTAACCCATATGTGGATGCGACGGATCGAACGCTGACCGATGCGGGGCTAGGGGACAGTTCGGCACGTATGCTTCCTCCATTTTCTGTTATTCTGTCATCTCGTGCACCAATTGGTCACTTGGTTATTAACACAAAGGCCATGGCAACGAACCAGGGTTGCAAAGGCCTGGTGCCAGGGAAGTCCGTCCATTACAAATTTCTATACTATTACCTCCGCAGCATTGTGGACTTACTAAACGATCTGGGGACGGGAACGACGTTCAAGGAAATATCGGCGGGAAAGCTTAAGGATGTCTCCATTCCAGTTCCGCCGCTGGCTGAACAAAGGCGCATAGTCACCATTCTCGACACGGTGTTCGAAGGGATCGACAAAGTCATTACGAAAACTGAAAAAAACTGTTCGCAGTCTCGTGATGTTTTTCAGAACTACCTGCAAGCGATCTTCACACGGCGAGGGAAGGATTGGGAAGAAAGAGCTTTAGGCGATGTGTGTGAATTCGAGAATGGTGACCGCGGAAAGAATTATCCGAATCGAGACGAGTATGTCGAAGCGGGAGTGCCGTGGATAAATACCGGCCACATTCAGCCCGACGGCTCACTGTCGCAGATCGGAATGAATTTTATTTCTGTTTTGAAATATAAATCCCTTCGAAGCGGAAAAATTCGTCCCGGAGATTTGGTTTATTGCCTGCGTGGCGCAACCCTTGGCAAGACTGCGCTAGTCGCTCCATTTACCATGGGGGCTGTCGCGTCTTCATTAGTAATAATCCGCCCAAAGAAATCGATAGACAGTCTCTTCCTTTACTATTTTCTGACGAGCCCAACAGGCCAGCGTCTTATTAAATTATACGATAACGGAACCGCGCAGCCGAACCTGGGGGCAAAAAATGTTGCAAAATATCGGATACCGCTCCCCAAAATGGATGATCAAAAATTCATTGCAAAGAAAATACAGTCTCTTGCATATGAGACGGCGAAACTGGAATCAAAATATCAGCGAAAGCGCACCCTTCTCAATGATTTTAGACATGCGCTACTTCATAAAGTCTTCTCGGGCAATTTTTCTCTTGTCGACAAGGATGTGGCTGCATGAACCAGGCCGGATCCCGGGCCGAACTGGTTCACCCAGCCCCGAAAGCCGCCGGCTCGGGCGTAGTTCTAGCCGCCCGTGTCCGGCGAGAAGTCATTACCCTCGGCAGCCCCAGTGCATCGCCAACTCACCGAACAATCGCAGGAGAAGCATCGCACAGTCACGCCGCATCCGCGGGTTCGCCATCATCGGACACCCAGCGCGGCATGCCCCGCGCCGCATCGAAGACGTTGGTGATCACCTATGGCGGCCCCGTATACCAGGCGAACCAATAACGATGCAGCTTGATCCACCGAAATCCATAGCGCGCAAGTTCTGGATAGAGCCGGGGTTGGGTCAGCCAGGAACCCGAGCGGGCCGCGATCCGATCCACCGCGGCATCGTAAGTTTCAATCAGCCGCCCGGCGGCGTCGGGACGCGCGGGCCGATGCGGCATCGCCCAAAGATAGCGTCTGGCCATGCCCAGATACTGTAACCGGGCGGTTTCGGTGATCAGAACAGGCAAAGCCGGTTATGCCGTCTTCGCGCGTGTCCCCCCGTCGCCGGAACGGGCCTGTTCAGACGCCTCCAGCATCTTTCGCGCCTCGCGTTGCTTGCCAACGGCATCGCCCACCCGCCCCGCCGCGATATCGCGCGCGCTGGCGTCCAAAGCCTCGGTCAATGCCCTCGGGGCCGATCGGCTGGTCTGCTCGTCCATGCGTCCGGTCATTCTCGCTATCTGGTATCGGCACGCTATCACGTCCACAGACCGTTACGAACCGCTTCATTCGGCTGCCGGTCGCGGCAAGCGCGCCGTCGAGGACATCGCGGACGATCTCCCGACCGACCGCAACGACAAGCAATCCGCAGCATGTTGTACGGCGCGAAACAAACAGGTGGAGGTCCCGGCCGTTCTGTGATACAGAACACCGGTGATTGCGAGCTTCCAGGACAAACGGACAGCAGCGGTTTTCCTCGGTAAGGCCCCCAAGGGCTTTCCCAGCGATATCGCCGATTCCGCCCGCCGGAAGCTGCGAATGCTAGATAACACGAAGTCGCTAATTGATTTGCGAACCCCGTCCGGCAACCGGCTGGAAGCCTTGCGGGGCGATCGGGCCGGGCAGCACAGCATTCGGATCAATGATCAATGGCGGGTGTGCTTCCGCTGGCACGAGGGCAATGCGTTCGACGTCGAAATTGTCGATTACCACTGAAGGGACATCAACATGACCATCAAGCGTGAGGATCTGGCCAAGACCGACTTCAGCGGCGAAGTCACCGGGGAACGGCTGGCCCATGTAACCCCCGGTGACGTGTTGCGGCATGAATTCATGGACCCGCTCGCCCTCTCCGCCCGGGCGGTCGCCCGCGATATGGACGTGCCTGTCACGCGCATCACCGAAATCCTCAAGGGCGAACGGGCGGTAACCGCGGAAACCGCGCTTCGCCTCGGCCGCCGGTTTGGCACATCCCCTGAGTTTTGGCTCGGCCTCCAGGCCGCACACGACCTGGAAGTCGCTCGCGAAGCTCTTGGCTGGGCCGCGTAGCGGCCACCTCATGAACGAATCCGAAACCCGAGCGGAACTGATCGACCCAGCCCTGAAGGCCGCAGGCTGGGGCGTGGTGGAAGCCAGCCGCGTCCGCCGCGAAGTCATCACCCTCGGCCGCCTGCAAGGCGCCGGCAAACGCGCCGCTGGGGACATCGCCGACTACGTCCTGACCTACCGCAACCACAAGCTCGCCGTGATCGAGGCCAAGCGCCGCGACCTGCCCGAAACCGAAGGCGTCGCCCAGGCCAAAACCTACGCCGCCAAGCTGCAAACCCGCTTCGCCTATTCCACCAACGGCGCCGGCCTCTACGAAATCGACATGCGGACCGGCGCGGAACACCACGTCCCGCACTACCCAACCCCCGACGACCTCTGGAACCGCGTCTTCGCCACCCCCAACCTCTGGCGAGACCGCTTCGCCGCCGTCCCTTTTGAGGACAGAAGCGGCACTTGGATAATCCGCTACTACCAGGAATTGGCGATCGATAAGGTGCTGGAAGCCATCGCCACAGGGCGCAATCGCATCCTGCTCACTCTGGCGACCGGGACCGGCAAGACATCCATCGCGTTCCAGCTTGCCTGGAAGCTGTTTCATAGCCGGTGGAATTTGAAGGATTGGCACGGCGAGGGCGAGCCCAAGCGTCGGCCGCGTATTCTGTTTCTCGCGGATCGCAACAATCTCGCCAACCAGGCAGTCCGGGACTTCACAGCATTCCCAGACGACGCGATTGCTCGGATTTCGCCCGACGAAATCCGCAAGAAAGGCCGTGTTCCGAAAAATGCCAACATTTTCTTCACGATCTTCCAGACCTTCATGACCGGCCGCAACGCCAGCGGCGAGCCAGCCCCCTACTTCGGTGACTACCCACCGGACTTCTTCGACTTTATCATCATCGACGAATGCCACCGCGGCGGCGCGAACAACGAAAGCACATGGCGCGACATCCTGGATTACTTCGCCCCCGCCGTGCAGCTTGGCCTGACGGCGACGCCGAAGCGCCGCGACAACGTGGATACCTACGCCTATTTCGGCGAGCCGGTTTATACCTACTCGCTCAAGGACGGGATCAACGACGGCTACCTGACACCATTCAAGGTCAAGCAGATCGCCAGCACGCTCGATGACTACGTTTACACCAGCGACGATGAGGTGCTGGAAGGCCAGCCCGAGGACGGCAAGCGCTACACCGAAAGCGACTTCAACCGCATCATCGAGATCAAGGAACGCGAGGCGCACCGCGTCAAACTGTTCATGCAAGAGATCGACCAGAAACAGAAGACGCTGGTGTTTTGCGCCACGCAGGATCACGCGGCGGCAGTCCGCGATCTGGTAAACCAGATGAAGCTCAGCCCGGACCCGAATTACTGTGTCCGCGTGACCGCCCGCGACGGCGCCCTGGGCGACCAGTTTCTGGAGATGTTCCGGGACAACGAAAAGACCATCCCAACGATCCTGACCACCTCCCAAAAACTGTCCACCGGCGTGGATGCCAAGAATGTCCGCAACATCGTGCTGATGCGCCCGGTCAACTCGATGATCGAGTTCAAGCAGATCGTCGGCCGCGGCACCCGCCTGTTCGACGGCAAGGACTACTTCACCATCTACGACTTCGTCCGCGCCTACGAACACTTCAACGATCCGGAATGGGACGGCGAACCGGTCGAACCGGTTCCGCCCACCCCAAAGCCCGACCCAACCCCGAAACCGGACGGCGACCCGGAACCGCCCGAGGATACCGAACCCGCCCCACGTCAACGTGTGAGAATCAAGCTGGCCGACGGCAAGGAACGCGCCATCCAGCACATGATGGCCACAACGTTCTGGAGCATCGATGGCCGCCCGATGTCCGCCGCCCAGTTCATCGAACGCCTGTTCGGCGAACTGCCCGCCCTGTTCAAGGACGAAGACGAACTGCGCGCCCTCTGGGGCCAGCCCGCCACCCGCAAGGCGCTGCTGGAGTCGCTGTCTGAAAAAGGCTTCGGCGGTGAGCAGTTGCACGAGATCGAACGCATGATCGATGCCGAGAAAAGCGACCTGTACGACGTGCTCGCCTACATCGCCTTCGCCCTGCCGCCGATCAGCCGACAGGAACGTTCGGATGCAAGACGGGCCGCGATCCACTCAAACTTTGGTGCAACGACCCGAGCGTTCCTGGATTTCGTGCTGTCCCAATACGTGAAAGAGGGCGTCGGCGAGTTGGACGAAACCAAAATGCCCGGCCTACTGGCGTTGAAATACGGCACGCTGACCGACGCCGCCCATCAGCTCGGCGGCATACCCGCGATTCGCGCGGCTTTCATTGGCCTTCAGCAATATCTGTACAGCCCGCCGGCCTAACGGCCCGGCAGGCGTTCCCAAGCCGGCCAGTGTCCTATGAATTTGTTTATGACCCCATGCAATTCAATGAGCTCGTGCAACGGACCTATATCCCTGGTGGAGGATGGTCACCGATCGGTGAATGCCTTTCAGGACGCCAGATACAAAGAGTCCAGGCCCTCGCGCACCCTAGTTCCCCAACGCAAAACCGAACCCTCTTTGCCCACAACCCGGTACGCGCTATGGGAGAGCCCGAAAGGCGCGAGGATACTGATGGAAGACGATCAGAAGCAGCGGCCGGAAAGCCTGCTGCCCTATGAGAAATGGATCGAACAAGCGTTGCGGCACGTCGTGGCGCAGGCGATCGAGCACGCGGCGGTCCATGGACTGCCGGGCGGGCACCATTTCTACATCACGTTCCGGACCGACCATCCCGGCGTGAACATCCCGCAGCGCATCCGGGCGCAGTACCCGTCGGAGATGACGATCGTGCTGCAGCACCAGTTCTGGGACCTGTCCTATGACCGGGAAGCGCAGGCGATTCATGTCGGCCTGTCGTTCGGCGGCGTGCCGTCGAAACTGGTCATCCCGCTGGCGGCGGTGGTGGAGTTCGCCGATCCGCATATACGCTATGGACTGCGCTTCCAGCCAGAGGACGCGCCTGCCGCCGAACCCGAGGAAGCCGCCCCGACTCCGCCGCCCGAACCGGAGGCGCCGGAAGCCAAGGACAACGAACCCGGCCAGGTCGTCAGCCTGGACGCGTTCCG
>JAKBCJ010000210.1 GCA_021807975.1 Pseudomonadota bacterium
TCGACTCCGACAGCGCGACATTGTCGAACACGAACGCCAAATCCAGCGAATGCGGCGATCCCCATTTGCCGCCGTCCACCGGGGTCGCCCAGTCCAGTTCGTACAGCCAGACCGGTGCCGCCGCCTGTGCCGCCTTACGCTCCGCCTGCGCCCACGCCTGCTGGCGGACCCTGCGGTCGGTCGTGATGGCAAAAAACAGCGCGGACGGGGAGGCATCCGGCATCAGCTTGCGGAACCCGGCGATAACCCGGCCGATATCCTTTTCAGGCACCCAGCCCGACAAGGCTTGCGGCAGGGAAGCGCCGGTCAGCGCGAAATCGCCCGGATGGCTGGTGCCGATCAGCGCGGTGGTTTCGGTGCGGGTGGACCCGATCATCACCGGCACCCCGGCCGATACCGCCGGGCCGTTCGGCGTCCAGGGGTTTTGCGGCAACGTGATCCCATCGACCACTGGACTGAAATTTGGCGGACTGAAATTTGGCCGCGCCCCCGGCACGGCCATAACCGCCGTCAGCGCCGCGATCATCCGGTCGGCCGGGATTTTCGCCAGCTTGCCGAGGTCGTTCGCCGGTATGTTCAACGCCGTCAGGAAGGCCCGGGCATGGTTGGTCGCCTCCTCCGGCGACAACGCTTCCAGGTGCGATCCGCTCTGCACGATGGCTTTGTGAAACAGTCCGCGCGCCTGCGGCATCGCCATCAGCGTGCTGACTTTCGCACCGCCGCCCGACTGGCCGAAAATCGTGACATTCGCCGGATCGCCGCCGAACGCCGCGATGTTGTCATGCACCCAGCGCAGCGCCGCGATCAGGTCCAGCATCCCGACATTGCCCGATTCGGCATACTCCGCGCCGCCGATCCGGCCCAGATACAGGAAGCCGAACACGTTCAGTCGGTGGTTGACCGTCACCACCACCACGTCGCCGCGCTGGCACAACCGCGTGCCCTGATAGACATTGAGTGACCCGGAGCCGGCGTAGAACCCGCCGCCGTGCAGCCAGACCATCACCGGCCGGCGGCGCTGATCGTGCAGCCCGGGAGTCCAGACATTCAGCGACAGGCAGTCCTCGCCGGACTTTTTGCCGGAGATCCACGACGCCGCAAAATCCGGCCGGGTCCGGGGCATTTGCGGGCACATCGGTCCGTAGTCCAGCGCATCGCGCACCCCTGCCCAGCTTGGTGCCGGCGTGGCGGGCCGGAAGCGGTTCATGCCGCCGGCCGGGGCGGCATACGGGATGCCCTTGAACACCTTGATGGCGCCATCCAGCGTCCCGCGGACCTTGCCGCGGTGTGTTTCCACCGTGATATTCGGCGGCGCGGCCGGTTTCCATTCCCGTCGCGGTGCGGCCGCCGCGCGGGAGGCAGCGGCCAATGCGCCGGCCCCCAGCAGGCTGCGCCGGTTCATCGTCCGCACACCCCCGAACCCGGCCGGACGGCCATGATGGGCCTCAGCCGCGGCCGATCCAGGGCATCTTGGTCGCCATGATGGTAACGAATTGCACGTTCGATTCCAGCGGCAGGCCGGCCATGAATGCCACCTGTTGGCCGACGTGGTCGGCGTCCATCCGAGCTTCGACGGCCATTTGTCCGTTGGGTTGCAACTGTCCGTTGGTGGAACGGGCCGTCATCGGCGTCGCGGCGTTGCCGATATCGATCTGGCTGCAACAGATATCGTATTGCCGCCCGTCCAGCGCGATCGACTTGGTCAGGCCGGTGACAGCATGCTTGGTGGAGGTATAGGCCACCGAACCCGGCCGCGGGTTATGCGCCGAAATCGACCCGTTGTTGATGATCCGCCCGCCTTGCGGCGTCTGATCGCGCATCATGCGGAAGGCGGCGTTGGCGCACAGGAACATCGCATCCAGGTTCACCGCGCAGACCTTGCGCCACATCTCGAACGTGAAGTCGCCGAAGTTGGTCGTCGGCACATTGCCTCCGGCGTTGTTGAACAGCATGTCCAGGCGCCCGTAGCTGTCCTTTACCTTGGCGAACAGCGCATCGACCTGTGCCGGATCGGTCACGTCGGCCGGCACTGCCAGGGTTGTACCGCCTGTCGCCATGCCGGCGGTTTCTTCCAGCGCATCTTTGCGGCGACCGACCAGAACGACGGTCCAGCCGGCCTTGAGCAGATTAAGCGAGGCGGCCTGGCCGATGCCGCTGCCCGCGCCAGTGACGATGGCGACACGATCTGTCATTGGATGTTTCCCTTCCCCGAGTGGATCAAAGACCTATTCTGGACGCGCGCCCCGTCCGGGGGAAGATCGTTCGGCCGGGAATATTGGCCAAGGCGTCAAACCACCAGGATTTCGGTCAATCCGCCTGCCAGGACCGCCAGTACATCGTCCGGAGCCAGCGCGATGCAGCCCTCGGTCGGCGCGTAATCCGGGCGCGCGACATGCAGGAAAATCGCCGACCCAAGTCCGGGGCGGACTGGATCATCGTTCCACCCCAGTACACCGATGATGTCGTAAACCGCATCGTCCCGCCACAACGCCTCGGCTCGGGCCCCGGCCGGCAGGCGCACGGGGCGGTTGTATGACGGATGCCCGGACTCGTCGCACCAGCCATCATCCGGCGCGAGTGTCCGCACCGGCACGGCGCAGATTGGCGCGGACTGGCGATCCGGGCGGTACAGCACCGTCCGCAACGGCAGCAGCCCGGCCGGGGTGCCCCCGTCGCCCTCCTGCTTGTTGCCGCGAATTCCGCCGTATCCCAGCGCGGCGCGAAATGTCCGTGTCCCCAGCGTCAGAATTCCGGCGGATGTGACCGTCCCGCGCATCGCTTTGCCCCCTTGAACGTCTCGGTATTTGCACCCGCCCGCACACCTTATACGGTGAGGCCATTCAACGGAGGAAACCAATGGCCCGCGTACCGTATCTGGAACAATCCGACCTGGCGCCCGAGGATCAGGCGCTGCTGAACCGCCCGATCTGGCTGGCCAAGGCACTGGTGAACTCCCCCAAGGCCGCGCGCGCGTTTTTCGGGCTCGGCGGCTATATCCGCCATGGCAGCAAGCTGGACCCGAGGCTGCGCGAACTGGCGATCCTGCAGGTCGGCTGGCTTGCCCGTTCGCCCTACGAATGGTCACACCACGTCAAGCTGGGGCACGATTTCGGGGTCACCGATGCCGACGTGCGGGCGCTGATCGACGATACCGCCGGCAAGCCGACGGATTTGGATGCGCTGTCCAAACTGGTGCTGAAAGCCGCCCGGGAAATGACCGGGGACGGTGCCATGTCGGCCCCCACGTTCGCCGCGCTGCAGGCTGAACTGGGCAACGAACTGGTGGTCGATCTGACGCTGGCCATCGGATTCTACAACGCCGTGGTGCGGGTTCTGGGCACGCTGCAAATCGATGTGGAGCCGGATTATCAGCGCTACCTGGACCAGTTTCCGTTCCCGGGATAGTCGCCCGCCCCGCCAAGCCGGCAAATTGCCGCCGACCGTAGCGGCACCGTTCCGGGTGCCGTTAACCATTTCTTAACGCTGGCATGCCATCCATAGGGCATGCCGTTCACCCACCTGACCCCCAACCCGCGAAACCACCTTCTGGTCATCGACGATCAGCGGCTGGACCGAGCCATCGCCACCCACGCAGCGACGAGGGTCGGGTACACGGTCACCGGCGCGGCCAGCATCGGCGAAACCCGCGACCTGCTGGAATCCGGCGCGCGGTTCGATTTTCTGGTCCTGGATCTCTCCCTCGGCACGGAGGATGGGCTGGAGGTGCTGCCGCTGATTGCGCGCTTCAACCCATCCGTCATCGTCGTGCTTGCCTCCGGCTTCGACGGCCGGGTGCTGGCGGCCTGCCAGCGTCTGGCATCGAGCCTTGGGCTGCTGGTCGCGGGCGTGCTGCGCAAGCCTATTCTGCCGACCGCGCTGCAACGCCTGCTGCGCCAGGCGCCGCAAGCGTTGACCCGGGACGCAGTCCTTGCCCAGCCGATCCCGTTGGAACACATTCGCGAAGCCATTGCCGATGGCCAGATCCGGCCGTGGTTCCAGCCCAAGGCATCGCTGACGAATGGCGCCGTTGTCGGGGCCGAGGCCCTGGCACGCTGGGTGACGCCGGATGGGCGTCTGATCCCGCCCGATGCTTTCGTGCCAATCGCCGAACAACATGGCCTGGCCGCCGCGCTGACCGACGCCATCCTGGACCAGTCGCTGCAAGCCAGTGCGCGGTGGAGGGATTTGCGCCCGGATTGCAAGGTCGCGGTCAATCTGTCGCCGCTGCTGCTGGACGATCCCGCCGTCACTGACCGGATCGAACATGCGTTGCGCAAGCACAATGTCCCGGCCGGCGCGCTGGTGCTGGAAATCACCGAAACCAACGGCATTCCCGATACCCCGCGCGCCATGGAAATACTGACCCGCCTGCGCATCCGCGGCGTGAACCTGGCGGTGGATGATTTCGGCACCGGTCATTCCAGCCTGCTGTCGCTGGTCAGAACCCCGTTCAACGAGATGAAAATCGATCAGGCCTTCGTGCGTGAGGCAGCGGCCAACCGCGATTCCCGCAAGGTCGTCCGTGCCAGCGCCTCCCTGGGCCGCGAACTGGGCCTGACCGTGGTGGCCGAGGGCGTGGAGACCGGTGACAGCGCCGCGCTGGTGACCGAGGCCGGGTGCCATATCGGCCAGGGCTGGCTGTACGGCAGGGCCGTGCCGCCTGAAATTTTCCAGGCCGAACTCGGTGACATGCCGGTTCCCGCCGCCGTCGCGGATTGAGGCGCCATGCGTACCCGCGACACGCCCGGGGTCCAGGCTGAAAGCCCTGGCCCTCGCAAGGCGGCTTGTTACTCGACCGCGGGTTGGCGCCGATGGCTTCGATAGGCCGGATCGGCGCCTGGATGGCGGGCCGTTGCTCGCGGCGACAGCGCCGGGTCGGCGGGCCGCCGGAGCGAAGGGCCGCCGCCGCGCGCGCCAGCACGATTTCGCGTAAGACCGCCCGGCGGGGACCGTTGGTGCCGCTGTCCGTTGCGCCCGCGATTCTACTGCTGTGGCTGGGGGTCGGCTTTTTTCTGCTGCAGAAACACGATGCGGACATGGCGGGCGCCGAACAGAATGCCATGAACCTGACCCGGGCGTTCGAGGAGAACATCCACCGCACGATCGAAGCCATCGACACCACGATCAGGGCGGTGCGGGTCGCCCGCGCGGCGGACCCGGCGCATTTCGATCTGGGGAAGTGGGAGCGTGACAGCGGCCTGACCCGAGAACTGACGTTGCGGCTGTCCTTCGCCGACCGGAACGGTGCCATCGTTCTGTCCGATCTGGCGGGCCTGCAAGCCAACCGCACGACGATCGCCGATCGGGACCATTTCCGTATCCCGCGCGACACGCCCGGGGATATCCTGTTCATCAGCCGTCCAGTCCCGGGCCGGGTTTCCCACCGATGGTCGGTGCAGTTCGTGCGTAAGGTGTACGACGCCGGCGGCGGGTTCGATGGCGTCATCGTGGCGTCGCTGGATCCGGGGTTCCTGTCACGCTTCTACACGTCGCTGACCATCGGCCGGGGGGTTTTGATCCTGTCGGGCGGCGACGGAATCGTCCGGTCTTCCGCCCCGGCGTCCGTCGTGCCGTTGACCGCCGATCTGTCGGCAACGCCGCTGATGGCAGACGCATCCGTGGCATCGCACGGCGCTGTCCGCATGGACGGGACCGCCGACCGGCTGGACCGGGTCTTCGCGTGGCGGCGGGTGGACCCGTACGGCCTGATCGCGGCCGTCGGTTTGTCCACCGGCGACGTGCTGGAGGAATACCGCCACGATCTCTACGGCGGCATTATCGCCGGCCTTGTTTTATCGATCCTGACGGCGGCCGCCGGTGCGGTGCTCGCCCGTCATCGCCGCGACGTCACGATGTCGCGCGAAATGCTGCGGGTCGCGGTCGATAACATCAGCCAGGGCCTGATCGTGGTGGATACGCGGCGCCAGGTTCCGGTGATGAACGGCCGGGCGGCCGAACTGCTGGGATTGCCGCGGCATCTGACCTTTCCGGGCGTGGAGTTGGATTCGCTACTGGAATGGCAGCTCGCGTCAGGGGAGTTCTCGGCAGCCGAATCCGCCGATGTCCGGCGCCTTGCGGAGTCGGGCGGTATCGAGGGCGGCACCAGTGTCTATCGGCGGACACGCCGCGACGGCACGGTGCTGGAAGTCCGCACCAAGGTGGTGGATACCGGCCTGGCGGTGCGCACCTATACCGACATCACCGAACAGGAACACGCGGCGCGCGATCTTGCCGCGGCGCGCGACGCGGCGGAGGCCGCGGCCCGGGCCAGATCGGAATTCCTGGCGGTGATGAGCCATGAAATCCGCACCCCGCTGAACGGCGTGATCGGCGTCGCCGGCCTGCTGGAGGGGATGGAACTGGGGCCCGCGCAACGCGATTATGTGCAGGTGATCCGCCAGTCCGGCGACCATTTGCTGCAACTGATCAACGACATACTGGATTTCTCCCGTCTGGAGGCCCAGCGGGTGGAGTTGGAGGACGTGGTGTTCGATCCACGCGCGTTGATGCGGGGCGTGGTAGGCATGTTCATGACCCAGGCCGCCGGCAAGGGCTTGCGTCTGACCGGCTTCGCGGCTGACGGCATGCCGGAAACGGTCAGCGGCGACCCGGGACGCCTGCGGCAAATCCTGCTCAACCTGATCGGCAACGCGGTCAAATTCACCGATCGCGGCTGGATCGCCCTGACGATGGCGCACGAACCGGACGGCGACGGCCGGGTGCGGCTGCTGTTCAGCGTCGCCGACAGCGGCATCGGCATCATACCCGAAGCCATCGAGCGGATGTTTCAGGAGTTTACCCAGATGGACGGCTCGATCTCCCGCCGGTTCGGCGGCAGCGGGTTGGGGCTGGCGATCTGCCGCCGGCTGGTGGAACTGATGGGCGGCACGATCGTGGTGGAGAGCAAGCCAGGGTTCGGCAGCACGTTCCGCTTCGATGTCCCGCTGCGGCTGGCCGCGAGCCCGAACCAACCGGGCGCCGCCGTCGCGCCGTCCGAACCCGCCGCCGATGCGCCGCTGAACATCCTGCTGGCCGAGGACAACGCAACCAACCGCCTCGTCGCACTTGCCATGCTAAGTCAGCTCGGGCACCGCACCGACGTGGCCAACAACGGGCTGGACGTGCTGGATGCCTTGCGTTCCAAACAATATGACCTGGTGCTGATGGACGTGATGATGCCGGAAATGGACGGTATCGCGGCGACACGGGAAATCCGTTGCCGCGAGCCGGACGGAACGCACCTGCCAATCGTTGGCCTGACCGCCGGATCAAGCGCCGATGCCCTGGCCGCGTGCCTGGGGGCGGGCATGGACGCGGTGACCACCAAGCCCGTTACCCTGGATCGGCTGCGGGCCGCGATCGCCGAGGGTCTGATGGCCACCGGCCGGCAGCCCGGACCCGCGCTGTCGGAAACACCGGCGGCCGCGTCGCGCCTGCGGGAACTGGCGGACGTGCTGGGTGAAGACGCTGTCGCCGAACTGCTGGAAACCTTCGCCGAAGACACCGCGCTGAATATCGGCCGGATGGAGGACGCCGCCGCACGCAACGATACAAGCACCCTCCATCGCATCGCCCACAGCGTCGCCGGCGCCGCCAGGAATATGGGGGCGGATATCCTGGCGGAACGGGCCTCCGGTCTGGAAGCCAACGCCGGTGTCCTGGCACCGGAGCGCATCCGCGGTGACATCGCTGCCCTGCGGCGGGCGTTGGAGGACGCATTGCAAATCCCTGGCGCCAGCCGCATTCGTGCCGAAGCCAGCTAGAACAGGTTCGTCCGGCGCGGCGATCCTCGCTTTAGCGGCCGCATGGATCACGGTCTTGGCGCTTCCCTCGCGTGGATCATG
>JAKBCJ010000003.1 GCA_021807975.1 Pseudomonadota bacterium
CACCACGCCGCGCCCGTGCTTCTCAATCAGCACTGGCTCTGCACGCGCGGTGTCGATCATCAGGCCAAAGCCGTTCTTCGCTTCGCGCGCCGACATGGTTTTCATGGCCGAATCCTGTGGCGATCCATTGCGCCATTTAGGGCGAAATAGCTCTTTTCGGCAACCGGCAATCGGCGGCGATTTCGGAGTAGCCCGGCGTAGGGGGACCGATGGCAAGATAAAGCGGCTCAATGTGCGCCTCGAAACGGTCGTTGTTCTTCAATGAGTTATGCGGCGATTTCGCAATGTGCGCGAGGGCGTAGAGGCGGGCATTTTATAGATATAATCAACGAGATGGCCGCGATGTGCGATTCGCCTCTTGTGCGCCTGTCTGCGCTACGCTTCACCCGTCCGAAATCAGGTGAAAATGGGTGGACAAACAGCTTTGGCCATCGCAAAAGAATTGGGTGTTAATGGGTGAATAAACGATATGCCGCTCGACGCCTCGACCCTTCGCATCACACCCGAAATCCTGTCGCTGATCGCCGAGATCGACGAGTTCAAGGGCGCTTGGCGGGCGATCGGCCGGATCGCGCCGGAGCGGCTTTCCGGCCTGCGCCGCGTCGCCACCATCGAGAGCATCGGCTCATCGACCCGCATCGAGGGAGCTCGGCTCAGTGACCGGGAGGTCGAAGCGCTGCTGGCCAACATCCGCATCGGCTCGTTCACCACGCGCGACGAACAGGAAGTCGCCGGCTATGCGGCGGTCATGGAGACGGTTTTCGGCGCCTATGACGCCATCACGCTGACCGAGAACCATATCCGCCAACTGCATCGCGACCTGCTGGCCCATTCGACCAAGGACGAACGGCATCGCGGCTCCTACAAGACGCTGCCCAACCACGTCGAAGCTTTCGACGAGAACGGCAAGAGCCTCGGCGTGGTGTTCGAGACCGCAACGCCCTTCGACACGCCGCGCCGGATGGCCGAGCTGGTGGACTGGACGGCCGGGAAGGAGAAGGACAGGAGCCTTCACCCGCTGCTGGTCATCGCGGTGTTCGTGGTGGTGTTCCTGGAGATTCACCCCTTCCAGGACGGCAACGGCCGGCTGTCGCGTATTCTTACGACGCTGATGCTGCTCAGGGCCGGCTATGCCTATGTGCCCTACAGTTCGTTGGAGAGCGTGATCGAGCAGAGCAAGGAGGGTTACTACCTGTCCCTGCGGCGAACGCAGAGGACGATCCGCACCGAGGCGCCGGACTGGAACCCCTGGCTGGAGTTCTTCCTCAAAGCCCTAAGGCATCAGAAGCAGCGCCTCGAAAGGAAGATGGAGCGCGAGCGGATGATGCTCGCCGCCATGCCGGAACTGTCGGTGCTGATCCTGGAGTTGGCGCGCGAGCATGGCCGGGTGACGATGGCCGAGGCCGTGCGGGTCAGCGGCGCCAGCCGCAACACGATCAAGGAGCATCTGAGAGCATTGGTCGAGCAAGGCCATCTGGTCTTGCACGGGGCCGGCCGGGGGGCGTGGTATGGCCTCGCATGATACGCCCGCACCCGGTCGCCAAGTCTCCATTCTACGCTCCCGCAAGTATTTTTACGCTCTGGCGCGCGGAGGCTTCCAGCGTAGAAAGAGGCTATTCTTTCACCCCGTCGTGGGGAGCGGGTCGGTTCCCTCGCTCAAGATGGCGAGATATCGCCGGTAACCGAACACGCGCCCCCGCTTGCGCCCGGTGATTTCCTCGACGATGCCGAACCGCTCCAGATCGGCGAGCGCTGCATTGACCGTAGGGGCTGAGAGACCTGTTCGCTGAACGAGTTGGTTGGGCGTCAGGAACGGGTTTTGTTGAAACAGATCGTGGATACGCAGCGCGGAGCCTGCCCGGTCGCTCTCTGTGGTAATCCGCTCGCGGTCTTCCTTGAACAGATCGACAATCCGGGTGGCGGCCTCGAATGCCTGATTGGCCGTATCCGCAACACCGGCAAGGAAAAAATCAAGCCAGGCTTCCCATGCCCCGTGTTCGCGCACCTCCTGAAGCAGGCGATAATAGTCGGCGCGATGCGTTTTGAGATAGAGGCTTAGATAGGGCAGCGGCTTACGCAGCACACCGTTGACGCACAGGTACAGCGTCACCAACAAGCGACCTATCCTGCCATTGCCATCAAGGAACGGGTGGATGGTCTCGAATTGGACGTGCAGCAGCCCGGCCTTGATCAAGGCGGGCAGACGCGAGCGGTCCTCGTGCATGAAGCGCTCAAGCGCATCGAGACAAGCATCCATCTCGGTCGGCGGTGGCGGCACGAATAGTGCGTTGCCTGGACGTGAACCACCGATCCAGTTCTAAGACCGCCGAAACTCGCCGGGATTTTTCGTGCCGCCGCGCCCGCTTTGCAGCAGTCGCTCATGCATCTCCCGGATCAGACGTAAGCGCTCTTAAATAACGGTCGCCAACATTATGGGTGCGTACACGCAAAAGGTTCGTACCAGTATTCTTCCCGCCTTCAATGACGGAACCCCTGCCGATCGCATTCGCCCTTTGGCCCGTCGCCGACAACACGGTCTATCACGAACAACCCATCGAGATCATCATCGCTGTAGACGCTGATATGTCGGGCTGTGAGCGTAGAAACGGCGGTGATCGACGGTGCGTATGCTGCTTGGTAATGTTGTGCCCATCGGCGATGATCGGCGGCAATATCGCGCTATAGAGGGCAATCGGCGGGACGGCGGGCCACGCCCGATAGCGATGATCACTACGTTTTCGCTGTGACGCTATAAGATCGTCGTGATTGCCACAGAACGATCCCATTGAGGACATTGCACCCATGGCCGTAACGTTGGGGAGGCCTCTATCCATGGCCGGATGAAAACTCGGGGGCAGGTCAGGTCATTGGGAAGATCCTTCGGGCAAGAGGAGGTGTCGCAACTCCACTCTAGCCGACCGGACCAATGACCACCTCTTGCCCGCAGCCGTCCAGGATGGGGCATGCCCCATCCTGGACAATCGAGGCTAACTTGTGCCGTTTTTTTCGTTACGGTGCGTTCGGTTTGAACCCATCCGAAACCAAGGCATCCGAAGCGGCCTTCTGTGCTTCTTTGTGAGCCTTCGCAACGTTAAGGCCGCCGTTCTGAACGAACGTTTTGACCTTCTTGTACGTGCGGAAGTCGTTCATGCTAAAGCCGCCCTCGCGCAGTTGATCGGACACCAATATTTCGGCGGTGTGACGGTCGTATTTTTTGACCAACTGGTCGAAGTCGAAATTTTCCTTCGCTTCGCGGCAAGTACCAAGAACTTCGCGACCCGCGTCGATGAGTTTACCCATGATGCACCTCTTTGGAGCTTTTAGCGACGGTTACGGGAGATTTGCGAGACGCGCGACTGGGAAATTCCAAGACGCCGCCCCACATCGGCCTGCGACAAGCCTTCGTCGAGAAGGTGCATCACCGCGTCGTCACGTTGATCAATGGTGACGACGCTTGGATCGAAGCGGGTTGTTTGCGTCAGACCGGGCATGGGTTCTTCGTAGTGAACGGTCCGGCCATCTATATGGCGGGCATTCACTTGGACGGAGCCAGCTCGTTTGTTCACCCGTACGTCGAAAGAGCCGACGTTGGGATCGTCTGCTAGCCGTTGTGAAATGTCCCCGACGGATTCTCTACGGGAAACCGGTTGGGGGGGAATCGGTGCAAGCGGCCGGGCCATATTGTGCGCTCCTCCGTTGAAGGCGCTCGCACCATAACGCAAAACTTCTGAAACTACTAGAAGTTTGAGAAATTAGGTTGACCGACCGATATGGCCGGCCGGAAGGCCAGATAAAAGGCCACACATTGCGGCTCGGTGCGGTTGTTTGTTTTCAATGGCTTGGAAACCGATCCCGCAATGTGCGCCGCTTCCCGTCAATGTATACGATAGCCAGAAAACACGGGTTCTTATCGGAAATTCAATGGGATGACCGCAATGTGCACCCCGCTGCGGTTCTCCCGGATGCGCCGCCAAATCGAATCCGCGCCCCTTGCAGAATACCCCATCATAGGTTACATGTAACCTATCTCAGGAGGTCGAGTCATGGCACAGGCGAGAGGCGCGAAGCCCACCAAGGTCAAGGTCCAGGAACACCGCGACCGGCTGCGCGCCCAAGGCCTGCGGCCGATCCAGATTTGGGTGCCGGATGTGCGGGCTTCGTTCTTTCAGGCGGAGGCGCACCGACAGTCAGCGGCGGTGGCGACGAGCGCCCATGCGGCCGAAGATCAGGCGTTCATCGACGCGGTGTCTGACTGGGACGATGAATGAGGCGGGGCGACATCTGGACCGTCTCAGGCGGCAGGGACTACGCGGGCAAGCCGCGCCCTGTCGTCGTTGTCCAGGACGACGCCTTCGACGCGACGGACTCCATCACGATTTGCGCCTTCACCACCGACCCGACCGAGGCGCCCCTGTTCCGGCTTACAGTCGAGCCGAATGAGCGTAACGGCTTGCGTTCTCCTTCCCGGCTGATGGTGGATAAGATCACCACCGTCCCGAAGTCCAAGGTCGGCGAACGGATCGGCCGGCTGGACGATGAGGACGTGGTTCGGCTCAACCAGGCGGTGATGGTGTTCCTCGGTCTGGCGGTGTCGCCGAGAACGGGCCGGAACGGGGAATAATGAGAACCGCCGCGGCCAAGGTGAATTCAGGCGCGGCGTGGCGCAAACATGGGCTATTCAGCCCGGCTCGCGCTCGCGCGATACTGCCGAGATGCCCCGGTCGTCGCGTAACCCAGAGCACACTGTCTCCGAGCAGCTTGAAGCGTTGCTCGGCTATCCCTGGCCGTTCCCTGGCCGGCAGCCGAAGCATGACCTCTCGACTTGGACTGTCACCGACGACTGGCCGGGCCATGTGCCCGTCACAGAGGCCGAGGTCGAAGTATTCGAGCGATGGTTCGCAGACGTGTTCGATGAACTGTTCGGACCGGCCCCATGATTTGACCGGGAGACAGATGCCATGACCGTGCCGCTGCGCGCCGCCCTCTACCTGCGCGTCTCGACGGCGCGGCAGGCCGAGCATGATGTCTCCATCCCCGACCAGAAGCGCCAGGGTGAGGCTTATTGCGAGGCTCGGGGCTATCAACTCGTCGAGACCTATGTTGAGCCGGGCGCGTCGGCGACCAACGACCGTCGGCCCGAGTTCCAGCGGATGATCGAGGCGGGGACGTCCAAGCCCACGCCGTTCGATGTCGTCGTGGTCCACTCATTCAGCCGCTTCTTCCGCGACGCCTTCGACATGGAGTTCTACGTCCGCAAGCTGGCGAAGAACGGCGTCAAGTTGCTGTCGATCACGCAGGAGATCGGTGACGACCCGGTGCATCAGATGATGCGGCAGATCATGGCACTGTTCGATGAATACCAGTCCAAGGAAAACGCCAAGCACGTCATGCGGGCCTTGAAGGAAAACGCCCGGCAAGGCTTCTGGAACGGCTCGCTGTCGCCCATCGGCTATCGCGTCGTCGCGGCCGAGCAGCGCGGCGCGAAGACCAAGAAGAAGCTGGAGATCGACCCGCTCCACGCCGAGACGGTGCGCTTGATCTACCGCCTTGCGCTTCACGGCGACGGCCCCAGGGGTCAGATGGGTGTCAAGAACATCGTCAGCTATTTGAACCGCAACCGCATCTTCACCCGCGATGGCGGTCGCTGGGGCATCGGCCGAGTCCACCGCATCCTGACCCGTCGCACCTACATGGGCGAGCACGAGTTCAACAAGCGATCCAAGAGCAAGGAGTTGAAGCGAACGAGCGAGGTGGTAGTGGTGCCAGTGCCGCCGATCATCGACCGTGAGACCTTCGACGCGGTGCAGGCGCTGCTCAAAGCCCGGCATCCCACGGTGACTCCATCCGCCGTCATCAGCGGCCCAACCCTCCTTACCGGCCTGATCCATTGCGCCAAGTGTGGGGGCGCCATGACCATCCGCACCAGCAAGGGTGGGCGCTATCGTTACTACGCCTGCTCCATGAAAGCCCGGCAGGGGCCGACCGCCTGCGAGGGCATGGCCGTGCCGATGGAGAAGCTGGACGATCTGGTCGCCAGCCATCTGGAGGAACGCCTGCTTCAATCCGAGCGGCCGGAAACGATCCTCGCCACGGTGCTCGACCGTCGGCAGGAGCGATCCGAACGCCAGCGCGAGCATATCGCCGAGTTGAACAGGCGTGCGGCGGAATCCGAAGCCCGCCTCAAGCGCCTCTACGACGCCATCGAGGCAGGTGTCGTCGATCTGGACGATCCGGCGCTCAAGGACCGGATCGACGGCCTCAAGGCCATCCGCGACCAAGCGAAGGCCGAGGCCGAGCGCGCTCAGGCCATGCTCCAGCACTCAGAAAGCCAGGCGGTCACGCCGCAGATGTTGAGCAAGTTCGCCACCGCCGCGCGCAAGCGCATCCGGCTTGAAGGGGGCGGCTACCGCCGTGACCATTTGCGCGCGCTCGCCCAGCGCGTCGAGGTCGCCGAAGGCGAGGTCCGCATCATGGGATCGAAGTCCCGGCTGCTCCAGACGCTCGTGGCGAATGGCGGTGCAAACGCAGTGCCCACACAGGGACTGAAGTGGCGGAGAGGCAGGGACTATACGATCTCGAAACAAAAACTGAGGAGATACCTTGATTTTCGGTGGAAATCCTTTACGTATGGGGCCGGACGTGTGGGGTAAATCGGCAGGGGTGTGTGGGGGATGGCGACTCTACGGAAGGCCGGGCAAGCCGGGGATACGAAGTGGCTTGAACGTCGGCGGCGGCGTTTTTATTGCGTCAAAGATATCCCTTTGCCGCTTCGGAAGTACTTCATTGACGCGGAAGGGAAGCAGAAGAAGCGACTCGTCCGCAGTTTGGAGACGGATGATGTGGAGATCGCCCGCACCCGGCGGCACGCTGCTTTGGCATTATTCGAAGCCGAATTCGCCCGGGTCCGTGCTGAACATGCGGTTGAAGCCGCTACCGCGAATGCGCAATCATGGTACGACCGGATCATGGCAGATGCGGCCAAGGCGATCCCGCCTGAGGGGATTATGCGGGCGGCGCTTGAGCGGCGCGAGGTGCTGGGCCGGGTAGAGCGGGGCGAGATCGCGGACATCCATATAGATGCCAACGCGCCCTTGGACCCGGCCGGCACGCCCGCCGACAAGGCGTTGTCACTGGTACAATGGGGAATTGACGACGATGCCGATCGTGTCGCAAGCGAGCATGGTCAAGGCGCTGCGGATGTCTTCGCGGGCGTCGCACGCGGGACCGCAACGCCGTTGGAACCTTTCATCGATCAATGGCTTGCGGAGTCCGATATTGAGCACCGAAGCAAAGGCGACCATCGGCGCGCGGTGAAAGAGCTGCTGACGTGGGCAGAGTCCACCAACCGACAGGGCACGGTCGAGCAATTCACCCAAAAAGTCGCTGGTGCATATGTCTCCCATTTGCTCCAGGCCGGGCTTGATCGGTCCAAAACAGTCAGCAAACGCCTTTGGTCCCTATCCTCTTTCTGGCGTTTCCTGATTCGAAAAGGCCACGCGGACGGGATTCCAAACCCATGGCTAGGGCACTCCATAGGCGGTGGTCGCTCGGCAAGAGACAAGGCACCCGAACGCCCATTTACCGCGGCCGAAGTCGCCCGGCTGCTGGAAGGGCCGGCCGAACCTGTGCTGGCCGACCTTATGCGCCTGGCATTCTACAGCGGCGCCCGGATCGAAGAACTTTGCCTGTTGCGGGTCGCCGATATCGACACTGCGGAAAAAACCATGCGGATACAGGCGGACCCGAAATCGCAGGCGTCCCGCCGGGTCGTACCTATTCATACCGCAGTGTGGCCCATCATCGAACGGCGGATCGAGGGCAGGGCATCGGATGCCTTCGTGTTGCATGAGCTCGGGGCATCGCCGAAAGAGGGACGCCAGCGATCGATGGCGATCAGCAAGGCGTTCGGCCGGCATAGGGCGGCGGTAGGTGTCGATGACAAACACGAAGGCCAGCGGCGTTCCCTTGTGAATTTCCACTCGTTTAGGAGAACCTTCGTGACCTTGTGCGAGCAAGCCGGGCAGCCCGAAAGCACGATTCGGGCCGTTGTCGGCCACAAAAGGGCCGGGATGACATTCGGGCTGTATTCGGGCGGGCCATCGCTAGAGCAGCGCCGCGCATGTGTGGAATCGGTGAAATTGAACCTGAAGGCGAGCCTTTAACCGGAAAGACGGGCAAAGGGCTGGCTTTAGGTCGGCGGTGACGGGTATCGTCACCCCATAGACAGGCGAACGAGATTACGGCGGATCATCTTCACCATCCGTGCGCGATCCCATGATACCGGGCTCTGGGGGTCCACCCATTCACCCCCAGCGGCAACCACGTCCTCGGCATCGGCGATCAGGTCCGCGAGAAGATCCTGTTCGTGGCCGAGATCGTCTAGCAGGAGGCGAAGCGGCGGGTACATATCCTCCGGACGAGTTATCTCTAACGCACAGAACGAGTCGAGCGCCCGATCGACCACCGCCATCGTTGATTCGATATCATCAGCCGCAGCGTTGCTATGTGCCGCACGGGCAGCGCGAAGGGCGCCGCACGCGGCGTAGATATTGAGATTGAATTTGTGCATAGGTTTTGGCCTTACAAGAAAGAGGAACCGGCCGCCGGGTGGCGCTCGGGGCATCCTATTCTTGCTTGGCCGGCCCGCTCGGACCCGCGCAGTAACCCTATGCGGTGCCACCGCAGGGCGCCAGTGAAAAATCCGGGATTGGGCTGAGTCGGCCGCCACATCGCGCTGGGGCCTATCTGGCCCGGTGCGCTCGGGGTAGCACATGGCGCGAGGATCACCGCCGGGTTGCCAATGGGGTTCAGGTCAAGCCCGTGGCAACCCTGGCAATGGCGGCTCCGGTGTCGGTGGACTGGTTCGGGTATTGGCAGCGGACGCGGGAGGCGGCTTAAGAACCAGGTCCGTCGAACGTGATAAAATAAAACCTGGATCGTGACGCTGAGCCCTTGATCTGATTTGCATTAATCTCCAGGATGTTGCGCAATCTTCGGGGAGGGCACATCAAATGTTTTCAAACATCGGTGGCGAACGAACCAGGTGACGCTATATCGCTTAATTGGGTTAATTCCAACCGGAGGCGGAGTATGAGCGGGCATGAATGGGCGGCGCAGTATGAGTCTGCCATGCTCACTTTCCAGCGGCATATTTACCGGACCGATAAAGGTACATTCGGGTTGGATGCTGACGACGGCAAGAGTATTGGGATCAATGACCCGGTGATTTTTGCTGACCTTAAGCGATCCCTCAATGAGACAAACAGAAAAATCGAACGCGGCGAACTTGATATAAATCATATATCGTCGCTATAGCCAGAGGCATCCCGCGCCAATAAGGGCGGCCTGGGGGGAGATGAATGGCCAACTTGCGTTTTACGCCTTTCGGCGTCGTGGTAGAACTTGACCATTCCAATGTACACACCATTTCAACGCACCTTAATACCGCTGCCGCTAGCGTTGGCACCTTAGCTGGCGTACTCGCTGCGATGGGTGTTACGGGGCCCGCCTCCGCAGTTTCCGCCATCATAAGTGGCGTGTTTTGGTTAGGGTCTTCGGCACTAGTCGGGTGCGACACCCAGGGCCGCGGGACTGATGTTATCATACTTTGGGTCGGGGTTCCCTGGTGCAACAGTCGCTAGGTTTCTTAAATCAACCTACCCCCAAGCCCATCCACAGGCGTCGCCCACCGCGCCGCTGCCCCCTGCTTCGTCCCGGTTCCGCTCTTGAGCATCCGCGTAAGCGTCCACATAAACCGGCGCGTGATGTCCTGCCGTAGGCCGCTGGCCTTCCTTCATGCGGCTATGCGAGTGCCACCGGGTGATAGCCACCACCAAGCGTTTCAAGCCGACTGCAATTTCATCCGCAGTGACCACACGCCCAGGATGATTGATGGCCAAACCATGATGCAGGTGCGCGGCAGGGGTGTACGGGGTTTTTCTTTAGGCGAGTGCTGAAGTCGTGATCGGCACGCTGCTGGCGGGGGTAGCGGTGTAGTCATAGCGTGGCTTCCACTCGGGGGCATAAAGCCTCCGAAGGAAACAACCATGACACACCCCACGTTTCTGCCGGACGGCGCGTATGAGGTTAATCAATCGAATACGTATTTCATCCCGCCGCCTAGTAGCCATGAAGTGTTTGTGGACTCCCCTAACGATATTTTCGAGGAAACAGGCACGGGGAGCATACTATCTCTGATCGGCAGCGTCGGTGACACCGTCTATGATCACGGGTCTGGACTGAACCTGGATATGCTCCAGGGCACGCGGCAGCTATCGATCACCGGCTTCGATCTGGATGCAGCGGGGGTCATTACAATCCAAGGCTCGCAACTCGGAAGCCCCCGGGATGTGGAAGGACATCTTTTCTCCGACGGCCACGGCGGCACGATGCTGACGTATCCGGGCAGCATCGGTTACTTAATCGACTTCGTGGATACGACGAACGTAACCTCGGATGAAATCCTGGTATCCTCCGATGGAAACACCGTCACGATCCTTGGCCACCCTATGCCGCCTCCAACCCCCACGCCGACTCCTCCGCCTGCACCAACGCCTCCATTCCTGATCGATGACACGACGACCGGCGCGGTATCGGCACAAACAGGCACGGCGTATTCGGGCCCGGTGCCCGGATTGACCAGCCAGATAATCGACATCACAACCGACAATCTCAACATCACCGCGCAATCCCCCAACGTGTTCATCAAAACCGGCAGCGGCGAAGACGCGATCGACGTCAGCAAGGTGAACGGAAACAACGTGCTGGACGGATCGACCGGGAGCAATTTCCTGGTCGGCGGCACGGGCAATGATACGTTCTTCGTTGACGACCGAGGCCCGACATCAACCATCTGGAGCACCGTCGCAGGTTTCCATGCTGGTGATTCGGCAACCGTGTTCGGCGTCACCCAAGCCGGTTTCGGGTTATCCTGGATCGATGGCCAAGGTGCGGCCGGCTACACCGGGGCAACCCTGTATGTGACGCAGCCGGGCAAGCCAACCGCGGAATTAACACTGGCCGGCTACACGACCGCCGATCTCAGCAGCGGAAAGCTGACTGCCACGTTCGGCACGGAAGGCGATGGCACGCCCTACATGCTGATCCAGGGGCATTGATCGGGAGGGTTGGGGTCAACCGGGTGTGGTAGGAAACCGCCGGCCCCCGGAGATGGAGGTCCGGCAGGTAGCATGGTGTCAGTTCATCGTCGCGCGGGCCGGCGTCACGGAAACCCCGAACAAATCGCGAACCCGCTGTGTGGCGCTGCCGAACGAGTGCAAGAACATGTCGCTCGGAACCCTGCCGCTTTTCGCAAGCGCCATATGTTGCAGTCCCGAAAGGGCTTGATCGATTTCGGCAGGGGACAACTGGTTATTTTCAATCGCTTCATCCACCCGTTGCTCGATGGAGGTAACAGACTTTTGGACGTGGAAATCGGGCGGGTTCGCGATCGTGGAGGACTTGCCCAGCGGGCTGAGCGGGTTCTTCGCGGCGCCCATCGGCGGATGTGCGGGCATGTTCGTCAGCGCCGTCATCAGATCCCGCACCGGCAAGCCAGCAGGGACGTTGAAGGGGTTGCCGGCCTTGGCGGTGCCGGTTTCAGTCATCGCCGCAACCTTGGAGGCGAGAGCCCGGAACCTCTTGGTGGCCTTTTCGATACCATCTTCGTCTTCGGCTTCATCGGCGTCATTCGCGGCGTCTTCCAAGGCCTCGCGGGCTTTGACCAGCAGGCCGGCGGCATCATTGATCGCGGCCGTCCGGGCTTCACCATCCGCTATGCCGGCTTTCAAGATGGACGATTTCGCTTGGCGGAGCATGGTGTTGCACTTGCCCAGATAGGTTTCGGTCGAAGCGCCCGGCACCGCGGAAAGGCTGCGGATCTCGTCCAACAATGCACCTAGCCGTGTAGCGAGGTCGGTGGAAATGGTCGCACGCCCGGGGGTGCTATACTCTTTCGTCATCCCGCTTGCACCCGCGCCGCTCATCTCCTGGCTCGGGCCGGCCGCGATCTCGCGTTGGGACACGCGCCCGGCAGGGGTGCCCGCGGACCAGAGATCGGCGGCATCGGGGGTGTCGAGGATGTCGGCAAGCTCCTCAGATTTGAACACACGGGTAAACGCTGCCAACAGTGCGGCGGCGGAAGCTCTCGGAGACGGCATCGAATTATCCTTTTCGTTTCGTACTATACAACGATTCTGCAGGATAGGCCGATTCGTGCTGGATTGCACGAAGTACTAGTGTCATTTATACATGACATTATACTAGGAAAATTACGAAAAAAATTTAGCGGGGATTAGGGTATAGGGAGGCGGAGATCAGGGATTGCGCTTGAAATTTGGTCAAGTTCGACACCTGGTAACCCCATTTTGCCCGAGGGCGTTCCCGGTTTGCCCCCACCCCCGGCAGGGTCAAGCGATGGCGCCCGGTGGGGAGGTCGCACGGTCGCGCCCATCGCAACCGATCGTGCGATGTCAGACCAGTCACCCAAGCTGGTCTGATCTGACATGGTGGGCGCAATCATGGCCCATACCGAAAACCCCGCCGAAACATGACCCGCAAACCCGCGGAACTCCGTGCTCTAAATCGCCATTTTACTACATACCGAAAACAGTTGACTTCGGTATGGGCGTGGTGCATACCGGGGCATCGGCAAGGGAGTTTTCGGTATGGCAAGCAAGGCAAAGCGTGCGGTGTTCTACCTAAGGGTATCGACGGATGGACAGACCACCGAAAACCAGCGGCGGGAGCTTCAGCAGGTGGCGGATGCCCGTGGCTGGACAGTGGTGGGTGTGTACGAGGATGCGGGAATATCAGGCGCCAAGGGGCGCGACCAGCGGCCCGGCTTGGACCGCATGCTGAAGGATGCCGCACGCGCGAAGTTCGATGTCGTCATGTGCTGGGCCGTGGATCGTTTAGGGCGCTCACTGCCGGACCTGCTGGCGACGCTGGCGACCCTCCAAGGCAGCAAGGTGGACTTGTTCCTCCATCAGCAGGCGTTGGACACCACGACACCGGCAGGGCGTGCCATGTTCGGGATGCTTGGCGTGTTTGGCGAGTTTGAGCGGTCAATGATTCAGGCCCGCGTCGTGGCGGGCCTGGACAGGGCGCGGGCGGCGGGCACGAAGCTCGGGCGGCCTACGGTGGGCGGGGATGTCGAAACGGCCGTGCGGGAGCGCCTGGCCGCTGGGGTTGGCATCCTGAAGATCGGCCGGGAACTGGGGATCGGGACTTCCGCCGTGCAAAGGATCAAGTCGGCCATGACGGCCGCGTAAACGCGCCTGGATAGGGCGTACAGCGGCAGGGGCCTTGGCAGTGATACCTTGGCCCCTTTCCGCGTCTATGCCTTCAGTCGCTTGGCGGCGGCGATCAGGGCCGCCTGTTCGGCCGCATCGATGCGATCCGCCCATTTCCGCATGGTCGCCCGCGCGGCGCCGTGTTTGCCGCGCCCTCCGCCCGCGGGCAGTAATGACGGCAGGGCCTCGGCATAGGCCGCGCGAAGGCGCCTCAGGCGCCCCATAGGCCGCGAATGCACATCTTCGGAGTCCAACTCCAGCCGCAAGTCATGGCCCGGCCGTGACCCGAACTGGTGGCCGTCCGGTGGCAGGTACATGGACCGTTGCAGCCGCCCGGTGAAAGGGCAGGCAATGCCCCAATTTGGACCGCCGATGGTTGAGAACGTGCCGATCCGCAGGCGATAAGTCGTCTCCGGGGCCTGGCCCGGCCGGCGGTGACTGAATTCGATCCAGGAATTTTTGATATCCCGCAAATCGACCTCGATATCGGCGATCAGGGTCGTTTCGCCGTCCACTCCGCTAAACTTCAGTTCGGCACGGGAAAACTGGCCCGCCGGCAGGGCTGCGCGCAAATCCCGGATCCTCAGCATTATGCAGTCCCTAACGAGTGTTCGACTACTTCTGGGCTTTCGGCGGCTGAATCGGTCTGATCTGGGCATTGTGGTACGTAGAATACCACAAACCGATTTTTTCGTAACCCTCAATCCGGCCACCCGGCGCCCCTGAGATGTTTATTCGCCCAAGGGGGTTTGCTTACCTATCGACCCGCCGTTGCTCCCAGGTCAGTAAGTCGGCAGTGGCGTTATTTTTTATCATCACCCAGCCCGGACACGCCCCATCCGACAAATCCGACAACCCCTATAGAGGGGGTTTGTCGGATGATTTTGTCGGATGGAACGCAGGATGTCGTGTCGGACTCCGTCGGATTCAGATTGGCGGAAATCCGCGGGTTTTTAAGCCTTTTGTCGGACTCTGTCGGACTCTGTCGGATGGTTTGTCGGATGTTTCGGTATCGCATCCGACAACCGATGTCGGATGGGATGTCGGATGGGATGTCGGATTCCCCAACCCGCTGGGCGTTCAAGTCAACCAAACCCGCCGCGAAGTAATGGCATTTATAAATGACATGATGGCATTTATAAATGCCGTAGACCATGAACAGTCCAAATCGGCAGAATTGCAACACTAGCTTGAATCAAGCACAACCTGGGCGATTCAACTTGCGGACACCCCCTGGGAGCGCCCTTTATAGCTAACAATTTTATTTCGTGGAGATCCCCCATGCGACCACGCCGGACCGAACCAAGCACCCCGTCCCGATCGGTTGCGTTGTATGAGCGGCAAGCCCGTGCCGTCGCTGCGGCGATGGAACGAACCGGGCAGTCTCAATCCGAGGTTATGCGCCGTTGGCTGACCACGGGGGCGGTCATCGACGGCTACCTGCCGCCGGGCACCCCGGCCACCCCGCCGCCGCTCAACCCGAAACAGTAACAAAAACGCCCCCGTGAGGGGGCGTTTTCGATGGCCAAAGAGAGCTGGAGGGGTCCGCTCTTGTGGCCGAAAACCCGGTTAAAAGCAAGAGTTGAGTGTGATATCATGACGTATTTCAATGACACTCCCATGCCGGGACCGACACCTTGCGTATCGGGTGTCGGGTGGGTTGAAGCCCCGCAAGCGTACGACACGCTGCAAGCTCTTGCGCCTCTTTCCATGTGGATATCCTGGCGGAGCGAAAGCAGAAACCCCTCCGGGGATGGCCCCAAGACGAAGATTCCTTATAGTGTGGACGGCTTCAGGGCATCGGCCACGGTGCCGGCGCGCTGGTCCACCTTGGCGGAGGTAGAGGAACACCACCGCGCGCACCCCCATCTGGGCGGCGCCACCGGCATCATGTTCGCCGGCCTCCCCGATGGGACCAGCCTGTGCGGCGTCGATCTGGATTCATGCCTATCGACTGCCGGGGTGCTCGCGCCTTGGGCGGCTGAGATTATCGGCCGGCTTGCAACGTATACTGAGATCTCGCCAAGCGGCACCGGGTTGAAGGCGTTTATTCGCATCGGGTACGATGACCACGCGGCGCTTGTAAGCAAACTCGGCTGGGGGGCGAAGTGGGTCCAACCCGGGGACCACGACGGCGCCCATCCTCCTGGGGTTGAACTTTTCACTGGCCGGCGGTTTTTCGCCGTGACCGGCGCCCTATGGCCTGGTTGTTCCCGCGCCATCCGGCTCATAGATCAAGCCGGGATCGCGGCGTTACTTGACCATCTTGGGCCGCCACCGGCGAAGGCCGAACAGATTCCCAGTCTTCGTACCTCCGAATTCTTTGGCGAAGACGACGCGCCGACCGACATTCACGAACTCGCCGAACGCCTGGGCGTCATGGTAGAGACCGACCCCCGCGTGGCGCGGCTCTATCGGGGCGGTGGGGATTTTCGCCGCCCTACCGACCGAAGTTCTTGCGCCCATGAACTCGCCACCGCACTGCTGGCGCACGAGGTATCTTACTCTGAAATGGTCTTCCTCTTGGGCGATCACCCGAAGACCGGGGCATGGACACGAGAGAAGGGCTTTCCGAACGATGCACGAGAACTAAAACGCCTCTGGGAGCGCGCGCCCGAGCGCGATCCGGATGCACACGCGGAAGACGAATTTTCCGGCACGGAAGCGCCCCCAGGTGTGGACCTAGTAAAAAGGCCTACCGCTGCCGACCGCGTGGCGATGGCGCCCACACCTGGGGAAAAGCGCGCTGCCATATCCGGGCTGAACGCCGAAGAATCCGCACCCAAACGCTTCAACCTGTTATCTTTAAGCGATCTCAGGAAGCTGCCGCCGCCTTCGTTTCTGATTGGCACACTAATCCCCGAGCGTGGGTTTAGTGTCCTGTACAGCGCGCCCAAAGTGGGCAAGACCTTCCTGGCGCTTTCAATGTTCATGCACGTTGCGGGCGGCCGGGATTGGTTCGGTTTGAAGGTGAAGCAGGCGCAACCGATCATCTATGTGTGCGGTGAAGACCTTTCCGGGGTGCGCCTCCGCGTGCAGGCATTGCAGGAAAAATACGGCTTTGACGACGCGACACCGTTCTGGGTGGTCGATTCCGCGGTCATGCTCGCGGATGGGGATTCAGTGGATCAGATGATCCAAGACATTCGCGCCGTCGTGCCCGATGTCCCTATTGGCGCCACGATCATCGATACTTTAAGCCGATCCATCCCGGGCTTGGATGAGAATACCGCCCAAACCATGTCTCTCGTGGTAAAAGGCGCCAATCTACTCCGCGAAAAGCTGGGCTGCGCGGTTGTGGCCGTCCACCACCAAGGAAAAGACGCAACCCGCGGCGGGCGAGGCAATAACGCTCTATTGGGCGGCCTCGATGCCGAGCTTCACATGGAACGTGGCGAAATTGCCAATACCGTTGTGCTTACAACAACCCACATGAAGAACGGTCCCGCGGGGCATGTCCGGCATTTCGACCTGGAGAAAGCCGAAGTCGAGATCGATGGCGAAACGCACGAGACCCTCATTCCGGTGTTCGTTGATAGAGCGCCGTTGCCCGAAGCGAGCCCCCGCGTGACCGGAAACGCGGGGATCGCCTTGCGGGCGTTTGAAAAGACTCTTGCGACCATCGGGCAACCCCTCCCCGCATCGGTCGGGCACGCGGGCCGGGGTGTGTTCGTGGATGAATGGCGAGCGGAACTTCTTCGCGATCTACCGGACGAAACCGATCCGGGTGTGACGGACGACGTTAATCGAAAGCGGAACAGTGACCGGAAGGGTCTGATCTTCAAGCGGGCGTTTACGACGTTATTGAATAACCAGCGGATCGCAACCCGCGATTCCTGGGTATGGCTGACACCGGCACCGCGGCATACCCCGGCGGCCGAAGAACAGTTTACCGGACAGACCAAAGCCGGCCCGTTGGAGGGCTTGTGATATGATCCGGCGGCGAAAGCACCATCTATCAGGTGGTTTCCGGCTCGCGGGAATGCCAAAGCCGATCCGCCCTCGCGATGTGCCGATGGACATCTATGAGGAAGTTATCGCCCTGTGGGCGTTCGGCCACCGGACCCTAGCGCGGAAAGACGAAATTCTCGAAGCCCGCATTATCGCCAGAAGCGAGAGCGGAATATGGACTGACACCGTGGCGGAATGGAGCTTTGAGTTCGAGGCGCCGGGAGTTCGCAAAGACCTTGTGCCCGATCAGGACACAGGTACTTGCCTGTGTACCCATGCGCCGATCGAAAAGCACTGCCATATCTTCAATGCGGTAAACGAGCGTTGGGCGTGCGTCGGTTCGTGCTGCATCGAGAATTTTATGGGCATCCCGGTTGAGGGCATCATTCGGGGCCTGGAGCGGATGGAACATAACCCAGAACTGGCGATGACTGAAGCGGTCATCGGGTTTGCCCGGAAGCACGGATGGTTGACGGATTGGGAACTGGGCTTCTGTCAGAACACGCTTAAAAAACGCAAGTTGACGTTCGGCCAGATGGAAACCCGCAAGAAGATTAATCGTCGAATTACTAACGCTAATGCCGCGTTGAGACTGGCACCGCCGGGACCATCTTTTTATTTCGCCTTTTAGACTCCCGTGAACTTCTCCACCATATCCCGGAGCCGGCCTCTCGCGGACAGGTGCGACCACCGCAGCGCGAATCCCAACGCAAAACCTAACGGGAGGTCTGGCGACTCGGCGGCGCACGCCCGGAATTCTCCATCGGACATCCCGAGCGATGCAGGCAAATCCGCCAATGCGAGGCCCGAATATCCGGCGGAAACCGCGGCCTGCCGGATGGCGGTCTCGACGGCCGGACCATCCTCGGGTGCCGCGTCCCGCAACGCCTGAAGCGTCTCGACGGCGCTGGGATCGCCGGCATCGTTCTGATCAATAGCTAACATTTGCAACGTCAATCCAGGCCGTTGGCAGGTCTTCCGGCGTCGCGAGCCTGATTCCGAGATCCAGCCGCCGGAGTCTCTCCACCAAGTAAACCGCCACCACCAACCGCGAAGCCCAAACGCCGTCAGCACCAGCAGAAACCAGCGCGATCGCAGCATCGACGGCACCCGAGGGCATCGCCCCCAAGTGTTCGTCAACTATACGATCGAACACCCTGCCGGGCATCCGAACCAGTTCTGCCGCTTGTCTGGCAAAGGCAGCGTAAGCATCGCGAATCATTGTATCCATTTCAACTTTTCCACTTCACGAAAGTACAACAACACTGATAGGTCCACCCAAGCAGTCATTACGTGGCCCAACGGATCTTCCGCGAAGGTGCGCCCTATCATCGCCATTTTGATTCGGTACGCGACCGCACCCGCGACGGTCAGGCGATGCGCCGCCAGACCTGCCAGGGTATTGATTCCATGAGGATTATTCCCGATATTCGCGGCAACGAGAGCATCGAAAACCTCGCGGTTGATGCCGTAATTCTCCGCGACGAACCGGGCGACGTCATCATAGTCATCGACCATAACGGCGGCCGGCGGATATGGTCCGCCGATGGGGCGCCGGAAGTCATAATATGCTTGTATTTCCAAAGTTGTCATGGCATTACTTTGCCTCGTTCATGTGAACCAAACTTATCGCCGTCCGGTGCAGTGTCGCCGGGCGGTTTTTCTTTGGCTTTATCTACCTGTAGTTCCTCGGCGGTGCCGTCCACCAGTCGCCTTTGGCGGTCGAACCGCAGCGCCACCGCGTCCATATCGATCATTGCCGGCGGCCGTTCCTGGACTGTCACCACGATCGGCCCTCTCGGAGGTCGAAATTCGGTGCTGATCCGCTCCAAATAAAATCTCATCGCCCCAACGTCCCCGGCGGCACCGGCCTTGCTGAGGGCCGCGGCCATCCTGGCGATTCCGCGATGGCGGCCATACCGAATGGACTCCGCTACGCGCGGATCGTGCGATTGCAAAACGAAAAATTCGTCGTCGGTCAGGTTGAGGTTCGCGGCGATCGTTTGCGGGCCTAAGCCTTCTCCGCTCATGCGTTCGATCTGAAGCAGGTCGCAGACGGTCAGCGTGCGTTCGCCAGCGCGAAATTTTCGGGGACGGCCCATCACGAACGCTTCTTCTGGATGCTATACGCGCGGGCATCCGCGATCGCGATCGACCACCTCCCGCGGAGATCTTTGGTGGCCGGGATACGGCCCATTCTGACGGCAGTTTCCGCGCCCGAAATTCTCAGGCCGGCAATCTCCGCAAATCTCGCAACCGAAACGAATTCGCCCTCGGGCAACGCAACGACTGGGGCAGGCGACGCCGGTTGGGATGGCGGGGCAGGTGCGGGGCGGGTGGCGTGCGACACCCACGGCCGCCCGGCCACCGACCTAGTGCCGTGGATTGCCACCTCCGGCGGCGGGCGGATTGCCGATCGGGTGGCGGCTTCTTCGGCGCGCACCGCCCAGCCGAGCGCCGCGTCAGGATCGATCATCATCGCGCCGGACCTCCAGACGAACGCCAACGATCCCGACCGGGCAGCACTGACAACCGCGCCTGAAGCGACACTGAGAAGTTCGGATGTCTCGGCAATCGTTAGGAGGGCATTCATCGTGCGACTCGGCTGAAGTCCTTGGTTTATGGCCAAACCATGCCCATGACGGCGTGCCGAACGCAACATTTATGTGGGGATAAACGTGTGGGGAAATTACCCTCAAATGTGTGGGGTAGTGCGGTAAACTATTCAATAAAATCAACGGTTTGTTTCGCTGGCGGAGAGGCAGGGATTCGAACCCTGGGTACCCGCAAAGGCACAACGGTTTTCGAGACCGCCCCGATCGACCGCTCTGGCACCTCTCCACTGGCACAAGCGCAAGCGCTTTAAGCGTCGGGCAGTCACCTAGCGGGATTGCCTTTGCGACGCAAGCGCCTGTTTGCAACCCGATGACACCTAACCCGAATCAGCCCTCGACGGACCGGGCCAACCCGCGCCGGGCAAACCCCGCATCCACCCCACAAACCCGCCATCGTCCCTGGAACCGCGCCGCCCCGCCTCAGCAGCCCTTAGCGGCCCTTCCGCGTCCTTCGCGTTAAAAAACCCCGGCCCCTCGGCACCTCGAAAGCCCAAACGGCCCGGCACCGCCCCCGCCGCCAGAACCTTGACAAAATTCCTATAACACTCTAACAATCCGGAATGAAAACCCAGACCCGGCCGGCCACCCCGCCCATAGACCTAACCGCACAGGCCTACCGCCACCTGATGCACACCCTGATCGCGCTGCTTCCCCCACCCCTCGAAGACACCCCGGAAGCCGCCCTCACCAGAAACCACGCCGCGATCGCCAGAATCGCAGCACTCGCCCCGGTCAACGAAAGCGAAGCGGAATTAGCCGCCCAGTGCATCGCCGCCCGCGCGCAAGCCGAAGACCTGCTCCGCCTGATCCGTCTCCACGACAACGACATAAATCTGGTCATCAGGCTAAACGCCCAGTACGCCGCGATGGTCCGCGCCTCCCTCGCCGCCCACAACCGCCTGCTCCGCGAACAGCAGCAGCGCCGCAAACGCGAAGCCACCAGCAGCGCCGCCGACCAGGACGAATGGACCCGCCACATCGCCGCCCAATCCATGCTCGGCGCCCTCGAAACCGCCCCCAAACTCCTGGAAGTCCCAAAACAAGAGACAAAATCCCAACCACAGAAAACCGAGACGCCAAAGCGACGCCAAGAACCCGACTACCACACCATCGCCAGCGTCAATGCCCGCATAGACGCCGCCATGCGCGCCGCAGTCCCCGGCTGGCAGCCGCCCGCGATCCCCGGCCTCCGGAAAGCCCCGCCCTTGCCGAACCCGGCCGGCGGTGAACTAATACAAGCCAACGCACAACGTCCGGGACAACCATGATAAAATTCAACTGGGAACACATCCACCTCCGCTCGCCCGACCCGGAGGCAACCGCCGCCTGGTACCACGACAAGCTCGGCGCCGAGGTGGTGAAAACCCCCCAGCCCGACGGATCGGTGCGCATCGACCTGAACCTGGCCGGGCAGAAAATCTTCATCGCCAAGGCCATGCCGGGAAAAGCCGCCGCCGCGCCGGCCTCGCCCTATCTCGGTCTGGACCATTTCGGCCTGACGGTGCCCGACATTAAGGCAGCCGTCGCCGATCTGAAGGCCAAGGGGGTCACCTTCACCATGGACGTCACCCAAAACCGCCCGGGCGTGCAAATCGCCTTCCTGACCGCGCCGGAAAACGTCTCCATCGAGCTGATCCAGCGGGGCTAAAGGTCTGCGACTTGAACGAATCGTTCGAACCGCGCCCCGGGGGCCTTCGGCTGTTGTATCGTCAGCGATGCTTGTGTCCGTCGATGGAAATGATAACACATTGACAGGAAGCGGCTTTTCGCTCTCATCGTCATGCCCGGGAGCGCGCCCGGCCAGGACGGATAGGGAATGCCGTTTTCCACCGACACGTTATCCAGATGGGCAGCTGCGGTATGAATGCCGTTGCCGTCGCTGCGTTAACGTCTGTCGGGCCTGCGCCCGCGATGACGATAAGGGGTCAGCGATCTCAGCCAGGCGACTCGTTTATTCCGCCACGTCCCCTAACCGGCATCCATCAAATCGCGGACCAGCCTTAAATCCCCCACCAGCGCCGCGTACTCCCGATCCTTCGCCGCCCGATCCGGTAGCCGCAGAATATACGACGGGTGGACAGTCACAAACACCGTCCGCCCGTCCGCCATCCGGATCGGCCGCCCGCGTTCCCGGCCGATCGTCACCGCTCGCCCCAGCACCGCTCGGGCGGCCGAAGCGCCCATCGCCACCGTCAGAATCGGGCGAATGCGCGTCCGCTCCACATCCAGCCAGAACCCGCAAGCCTGAATTTCCGGCACCTCGGGAGTCTGATGGATCCGCCGCCGCCCGCGCGCCACGAACTTGAAGTGCTTAACCGCATTCGTCACATAAACCATCCGCCGGTCGATCCCGGCCTCCTCCATCGCTTGGTCCATCAACTGGCCGGCAGGGCCGACAAACGGCCGGCCGATTGTGTCCTCCTGATCGCCGGGCTGCTCGCCGACGAACATCGCCCGGGCCCCCGCCGGACCCTCGCCAAAAACGGTCTGCGTCGCCGGCCCATACAATGGGCAGCGGCGGCACGATCCGGCCTCCCTGGCCGCCTGCCGCAAATCCGGATCGGCCCCTTCATTCAGCACAACCGGACCGATCGCCGGCCGATCCGGCGAACGGGGCGCCTCGTCCAGCGCCTCGGCTTCCGGAACGGACACATCCGCGCTGGCGTGATCCAGCACCATGTCGCGGTGCGCGTCCCACCACGCCTGCAGTGCCTCGTCGTCCGCCGCGTGCCGCAGCCCGTCGCCGAACAGCAGCGAGGCTCCGTCCCAGTGCGCCGACCCGTCCGGCGTCACGATCGACAGCCTCAGCTTCGGATAGCGGCGGGCGAGCAGCCGAGCGTTCGCCGGCAACACGAAATGCGCCGGCTCGAACCAGCCCAGATAGCGCACGCCGCCGTCCTCCGCGACCGGCAGATACCGCAGGCCGGTGCGCATGCGGTGGGCATCGGCACGAACCGCCAGCGCCATCCGGCGAACCAGGGCAAGGTCCGGGTCGGTGTCGTCCTTCAGCACCTTTTCGCCGGCCCCAATGCGCCACACCAGGCTGTACAGCAGGCCGAACCGCTCCGGTTCGCGTGCCTGGATCGCGATCGAGGCCAACGCCATCAGCGCCCGCGGGACCTGGAATGTGCCGGCGGCGTCGGGCAGGGGGGAAGCGTCGCCGCTCACCGCCCAGGTCAGTGTCCCGGGCTCGGCGCCAGCCTGAACCAGCGCGCGAGTCGCCTGACGCCATCCGTCCCAGTCGGTTTCGCTCCGCAGCACGATCCGTCGCATGAACAGAGCAAACCCGATGCCGCGGCGCTTTCCAAGCCCGCCCGTTCGGCTATGGTGCCTGTCCGATGATTCGATCCTTCTGGAATTCCGCCTGGGGCCTGCTGGTCACGACAAACCTGTTTTGGGCAGGCAACATCGTGCTGGCGCGCGGTCTCGCCGGCCATGTGCCGCCCGTCGCGCTGGCCTACTGGCGCTGGACCGGCGCCTTCGTGGTCGCCGTGGGCTTCGCCTGGCCGCGGCTGAAGACCGACATGCCGGTGCTGCTGCGGCACTGGAAGGCCATGCTGCTGCTGTCCGCCACCGGCATCGCGTCGTACAACACCATGTCCTATATAGGGCTGAACAGCACCACCGCGCTGAACGTGCTGCTGCTGCAATCCGCCACGCCGCTGATTATCATCGTCTGGGCCTACCTGCTGTTCCGCGAAACTCCCACCGCCCGCCAGGCACTGGGCGTCTGCGTCTCTCTGATCGGTGTCGGCGTCATCGCCGCCAGGGGTTCGGCGGCGGTGCTGGCCCATCTGCGCCTGAACCGGGGCGACGTCTGGGTGCTGGCCGCGCTGACGATCTACGGCTTCTACTGCGTGGCGCTGCGCAAACGCCCCGCCGTGCATCCACTCAGTTTCCTGGTCGCCGCGATGGGGATCGGGTCGCTGATGATGCTGCCCTTCATGATCGGCGAATATGCCGGCGGCGCCAGGATAGAGGGCGGGCTGCCGTCGTATCTGGGCATCGCCTACACGGCGGTGCTGCCGTCGTTCGTGGCCTACCTGTTCTTCAATCGCGGGGTCGAACTGATCGGCTCCGGCCCGGCGGGGCAGTCGCTGCACCTGATGCCGCTGTTCGGCAGTGTGCTGGCGGTGGTCTTCCTGAACGAGCGGTTTCAGCTCTACCACGCCGCCGGCTTCGCCTTCATCGCCGCCGGCATTCTGCTGGCATCGCTGCGGCCGGTTCGGCGTAACAGTCCGATAGGCAAACAGACAGCAACGTAATCGTGCGTTGAAACGCTAAGCCAGGGCACCCATTTACAGGGCCTGCCCCGCGGGAGTTGGAATGCGGCGATCGGCTTTCTTGCGCACGGTCCTGGCCACGGCTCTCGCCAGTCCTGTTGCCTGGGCGGATGAGGTTCCGCCGCTAAGCGCGGTTCAGTCCGTGGCGCCCGAGGATGCGGAGGCTATTCTCGGTCAGCGCGTCATCGATGCGCAGGGGGTGGTCATCGGCCGCCTCGTCGATATCCTGGTTGATGCCAACGGCCAGCCGCAGGCCGCGGTCATCGATTTCGGCGGCTTCATGGGGGTGGGCAACCGCAAGATCGCGGTGCATTGGGGTGCGCTCAAGTTCAGCCCCGGCGACCCCAAACGCAAGATCGCCGTGGAGATGACGCCCGACCAGATCAAGGCAGCACCGGAGTTTCGTAATCCCGACAAGGCGGCTGCGGTGGTAACGCCGGCCAATCCGAACGCCTCATCGCCCTGATGCAAGCTGGCCGCCTCCGGCGGATCGGCGCCAATCGGGCGCTGGATCTGGTGAACTTCTTCGTGGCGGACGTGCAGACCGGATTTGGTCCGTTCGTCGCGGTCTATCTGACGACCCATAAATGGACCCAGGTGGAAATTGGCTTCGCCCTGACCTTGGGCACCATGACCTCCCTGGTCAGCCAGTTGCCGGCGGGTGCGCTGGTTGATTCGATGCGGAACAAGCGGGCGGCGGCCGCCGGGGCGCTGATCGGTATCATGGCCGCCGCCTTGCTGCTGGCGTTGCAGCCGGACCAGTTGCCGGTTCTGGTTGCCCAAATGCTGCACGGTTTTGCCAGTTGCGTGATCACCCCGGCGATCGCCGCGATCAGCCTGCGGATGGCCGGCTATGCCGCGCTGGGGGAGCGGTTGGGCCGCAACGCCCGGTTCTCGTCCATCGGCAACGGCCTGGCGGCCGCGGCCATGGGCGCGACAGGGGCGTATTTCTCCTCGCGGTTCGTGTTCTTCCTGACCGCGGCATTGTGCGTCCCGGCGCTTGCCGCACTCTGGGCAATCGGGCCAGGCACCCATGCCCGGGAACAAACCACCAGCCCCGTGATGGACCTGTCTGGCCTGAAACGGCTGCTCAGCGACCGGAGGCTGCCGGTCTTCGCGCTCTGCGTGATGCTGTTTCATCTGTCGAACGCGGCGATGCTGCCGCTGGCCGGCGCGGCGGTCACGATGCGGGCCGGGCATCTCGCCAACATCATCATTGCCGCCTGCATCGTTGTGCCCCAGGCCGTCGTGGCGCTGTTTTCCCCTTGGGTAGGGCGCGCGGCGGAACGGACCGGCCGCAAGAAGATGCTCCTGCTGGGGTGGGGTGCCCTGCCGCTGCGCGGGGTGCTGCTGGCCGTGCTGCCGGGGTCCTGGCTGCTGATCGCGGGTCAGGCGGTCAGCGGCATCAGTGCCGCGGTTTTCGGCGTGCTGCTGCCGCTGCTGGCCGCCGACCTGACGGTCGGGACCTCGCACTTCAACCTGTGCATGGGGATACTGGGTTTGGCCATGTATGCCGGCGCCGCGGCCAGCACCACGATCTCCGGCGAGGTCGCCGACGCCGCCGGCATGGATCCGGCGTTCCTGATGCTGGCCGGTATCGGTCTGGTGGGGTTCCTGGTGGTTTGGCTGGCCGTGCCGGAGACACGGCCAACCCCGGCGGCAATCAGTCCTGCAACTCCGGGATGATCCAAAGCGGCTTGTCGCCACGGATCGCCCGCTGGCAGTTGTCGAAGGCGTTGCGGAACCTTGTGTACTGGTTGTCCAGGGTAGGCCCCGCGAAATGGGCGGTCAGCACCACGTTCTGCAATGCGAACAGCGGGTTGTCCGGCCGGGGCGGCTCCTGGTCGAACACGTCCAGGCCCGCCCCGGCGATGATGCCGTCCCGCAGCGCCTCGATCAGCGCCGGTTCGTCCACCACCGGCCCGCGGCAGGTGTTGATCAGATACGCACCTTGTTTCATCATTCTGAACTGGGCTGTGCTCATCATGTGCCGGGTCTGCTTGCTAAGCGGCACATGAAGCGAAACGATGTCGGAGGTGCGAAGGACCTCCTCGAACAGCGCGAAGCGGACGTTCATGGCGTCCGCCTGCTCCTCGGTCAGCCGTTTGGTGTCGTAGTATTGCACGTCCATGCCGAAGGCCTGCGCCAGCCGGGCGGTCTTCTTGCCGATCGTCCCCAGGCCGACGATCCCCAGCGTGCGGCCCTTCAACTCATACAGTTTGACGTCCTCGACATTGTTGCCGCGCCAGCGTCCGGCCGCGACGTTGGTGTGCTGCCAGACGATCCGGCGGCAGACCGCCAGCATCAGCAGAATGGCGTGCTCCGACACGGCGGTGGCGTTCGCCCCGCCGTTGTTGCAGATCGGCACGCCCGCGCGGCGGGCGGCTTCGATATCGCAGCGGTCGTATCCGGCGGACAGAAGCTGCACCAGCTTCAGGTTCGGCGCGGAGCGGTAGAACGCGTCGTCCATCGTGCCGTCGCCGAAACCGACCAGGCAGACGGCATCGGCCAGCGCGGCCGCGAACTCCGGCGTGCCATGGCGCGCGACCACCGCGTCCAGGCTTGGCGGCAGCAATTCCCTGGCGATGGCGATCTCGTTCAATGGATTATCGGCGATGACGATCTTGGACATGTGTTCCCCCTGATGGTCCTGTCGAACCCTAGCGCGGTTTGGCTACTTGGCCAAAATCCGGCCAAATTCGAAGAAGATTAAAATATAGGCAAATTCGAGGCATCGCCATTCATGATTGAGGTGACGGTTTTGTGTGCATTTGGACGATTTGCATCTAGCCTGGGCAAATCGCCGCGATCGATTGATCGCATCCTGGCCTTCCTCGTAGTTGGCACACTGTTTGCTTGGGATGTTGGCGCCTCCGTAAGACGGGGAAACCGACCCAACAACAGGCACAGGAAAATCCACTGATGTCACTGGACGAACCCTCAATCTCCCGCCGCGGCCTCGGGCGCCTCGGTCTGGCCGCCGCAACCTTCGCCGCGGTTGGTGCCGTCAAGGCGGCAAACTCTCCGGCCGCGGCGCAGGCAGCCGGCGGCACCATCAAGGTCGGCATTCTACACTCCCTGTCCGGCACCATGGCGATCAGCGAAACCACGCTGAAGGACGTCATGCTGATGCTGATCGAGCAGCAGAACAAAAAGGGCGGTCTCCTCGGCAAGAAGCTGGAAGGCGTCGTGGTCGATCCGGCTTCCAACTGGCCGCTGTTCGCCGAAAAGGCGCGGCAGTTGATCTCGGTGGACAAGTGCGCCGCGACGTTCGGCTGCTGGACCTCGGTGTCGCGCAAGTCCGTTCTGCCGGTGTTCGAGGAACTGAACAGCATCCTGTTCTATCCGGTTCAGTACGAAGGCCAGGAATGCAGCCGTAACGTGTTTTACACGGGTGCCGCGCCGAACCAGCAGGCGATCCCGGCGGTGGATTACCTGATGTCGGAAGGCAAGGTGAAGCGCTGGGTTCTGGCTGGCACCGACTATGTGTATCCGCGCACCACGAACCAGATCCTGGAAGCCTACCTGAAGTCCAAGGGCGTCGCCGCCGAGGACATCATGATCAACTACACGCCGTTCGGTCATTCCGATTGGCAGAATATCGTGGCCTCGATCAAGAAGTTCGGCTCCGCCGGCAAGAAGACCGCCGTGGTATCCACCATTAACGGCGACGCCAACGTGCCGTTCTACAAGGAACTCGGCAACCAGGGCGTCAAGGCGACCGACATTCCGGTCGTTGCGTTTTCGGTCGGTGAGGAAGAACTCGCCGGCATCGACACAAAGCCCCTGCTGGGTCACCTCGCGGCGTGGAACTACTTCGAGAGCGTCGATACCAAGGAGAACAAGGCCTTCATCAAGGAATGGAAGGCTTTCACCAAGAACCCGAAGCGCACCACCAACGACCCGATGGAAGCGCACTACATCGGCTTCAACATGTGGGTGAAGGGTGTCGAGAAGGCGGGCACCACCGATTCCGATGCCGTTATCGACGCAATGATCGGCGTTTCTGTGCCGAACCTGTCCGGCGGTTACTCGGCGATGATGCCGAACCATCACATCACCAAGCCGGTGCTGATCGGCGAAATCCAGGCCAACGGGCAGTTCAACACTGTGTCCGAAACGCCGGGTCTGGTGGTGGCGCAGGAATGGTCGCCGTATGTCGAAGACACCAAGGACCTGATTGGCGACTGGCGTGCGCCGTTGAGATGCGGTGCGTTCAACGTGAAGACCGGCACGTGCACCGCGGGTAAGAAGGCTTAACCGCCTGATTGCCGGGGAGGGGGCGGCCGTAACCTCCCGGCCGCCCCCATTTCGTTTGTAAGGAAAGGCTCGCGATGCGTCTTATAGTCGCAGTGCTGGCGCTTATTATTCTGATGCAAGGCATGTCGGTTTGCCGAGCGGACGGGATTAATGATGCGTATGAGGAGTTGGCGGCGTCGGCGGGCTCGATCTCGGCGGCCGGTTTCAACTCCGTGCGTCAGGGTATCGAACAGCTTGCCGTGTCGGGCGATCCGCGCGCCGCGGTGGTGATCGGCGCGCTCCAGGATGGCCTGCTGTTCGCGAATGACGACCGTGCATTGTTCATTCAGCAGTCGGACGGCACCTATGTCGATGCGCGGACTGGCAAGCCGGTTCCGGATGTGACCGACGACGACGTGAAGGTCGTCCGCATCAACAACGCGGTTCGCAGCGCGATCGAGGCGGCACTGGGTAGCCTGCAACTGTTCGCGCCGGATGCGCCGACCCGGCTGAAGGCGGCCACGGCGGTGTTCACGTCGCATGATCCTGCCGCATTGCCTGCCTTGACCCGGGCTTTGGGGAAGGAAACCAATCCCGAGGTGAAGCAGCGGATGGAGCAGGCGAAGGCCGCCGCCATCCTGTATGCGCCGGACGCCAGCCAGCAAGACCGCCTTGCTGCTGTCGCGACGTTGCGCGCCAGGGGCGATCAGGACGCGCGTAGTTTGCTTTCGACTCTCGCCGGCCAAACCGGCCCGGTGGCGGATGCCGCTGCCACGGCCGTGGTCGCGATCGATCGCGTGCTGCAGATATGGAGCGTGGCGCAGAGCGTCTATTATGGCGTCAGCCTGGGATCGGTGCTGCTGCTGGCGGCAGCGGGCCTTGCGATCACTTTCGGCGTCATGGGCGTGATCAACATGGCGCATGGCGAGATGGTGATGATCGGCGCCTATGTGACCTTCGTGGTGCAGCAACTGATGCACACCTATGTGCCGTCGCTGTATCAGATCAGCCTGCTGATCGCGGTACCGATGGCGTTCCTGGTTTCCGGCGCGGTTGGCGTGGCTGTCGAGCGCAGCCTGATCCGCTGGCTGTATGGCCGCCCGTTGGAAACCCTGCTGGCGACCTGGGGCCTGTCGCTGGTCCTGCAGCAGGTGGTCCGGTCGTTGTTTGGGGCGAACAACCGCGACGTCGATACGCCCGGCTGGATGAGCGGGGCGACGCAGCTTGGCGGCCTGACGCTAACCTGGAACCGCATGTATATCATTCTGTTCGCGTTCCTGGTGGTCGCCGCGCTGATGGCGGCGCTGCGTTATACCTCGCTGGGGTTGCGGATGCGGGCGGTCACGCAGAACCGGCGGATGGCCGCGGCGATGGGGATCAAGACTCCCTGGATCGATGCCATGACGTTCGGGCTTGGGTCGGGCGTGGCGGGCATCGCCGGGGTGGCGCTGTCGCAAATCGACAATGTCTCCCCGAACCTCGGCCAGGGCTACATCATCGACAGCTTCATGGTGGTCGTGTTCGGCGGCGTCGGCAATCTTTGGGGTACCACGCTGGGGGCGCTGACCCTGGGTATCGTCAACAAATTCCTGGAACCGATCGCCGGGGCGGTGCTGGGCAAGATTGTTGTGCTGATCCTGCTAATCCTGTTCGTTCAGCGCAATCCGCGCGGGATGTTCCCGCTGAAGGGCCGAGCGGTGGAGTCATGAAACTCGATCGTAGTTCTTATTTGACGTTGAGCTTTGTGCTGGGCGTCGCCTTGGTGCTGGCGTTGCTGAACCAGATGACGGCGGTGGGTGCGGCGCTGCACGTACCGACCTATATGCTCGCGCTGGCGGGCAAGTATCTGTGCTTCGCGATGCTGGCTTTAGCGGTGGATCTGGTTTGGGGGTTCGCCGGGATTTTGTCGCTGGGACATGCGGCGTTCTTCGCGCTGGGCGGCTACGCGATGGGCATGTACCTGATGCGCCAGATCGGCACGCGCGGCGTTTACGGCAATCCGAACCTGCCGGATTTCATGGTGTTCCTGGGCTGGAAAGAACTGCCCTGGTATTGGTACGGGTTCGATTGGTTCGGCTTCGCGATGCTGATGGCGGTTGTGGTGCCGGGCTTTCTGGCGGCGGTGTTCGGGTGGCTGGCGTTCAGGTCGCGGGTGACCGGCGTTTACCTGTCGATCATTACGCAGGCGCTGACCTATGCGCTGCTGCTGGCGTTCTTCCGTAACGACATGGGGTTTGGCGGCAATAACGGGATGACCGACTTCAAGGACATCCTGGGGTTCAACGTGCAGGCGGATTCGACCCGTTCGGCATTGCTGGTTATCTCCGCGCTACTGCTATGCGGGCAGTTTCTGCTGGCTCGGTTTGTCGTGGACTCCCGGTTCGGCAAGATGCTGATCGCGGTGCGCGACACCGAAAGCCGCACGCGGTTCCTGGGTTATCGGCCGGAATCCTATAAGCTGGTGGTTTGGGTGTTGTCGGCGGTGATGGCTGGGATCGGCGGGGCGCTGTATGTGCCGCAGGTGGGTATCATCAACCCCAGCGAGTTCGCGCCGGGCAATTCCATCGAGGCGGTGATCTGGGTCGCGGTCGGCGGCCGGGGCACGCTGGTGGGCGCCATCCTTGGGGCGATTCTGGTGAACTTCGGCAAGACCTGGTTCACCGGCGCGCTGCCGGAGGTCTGGCTTTACGCGCTGGGGGCTATGTTCATCTTCGTGACGCTGTTCCTGCCGCGCGGGGTCATGGGCCTGTTCCGCGCCCGCACGGCGAAAGAACCGGAACCCGAAGCCCCTGAAATGGCCGCCGCGCATGAGGTGACGGGATGATCGAACGCGATACCCTGCTGTATCTGGATGGCGTAACCGTCAGCTTCGACGGGTTCCGGGCGCTGAACGCACTGTCCTTGCGGCTGAACGAAGGTGAGATGCGCGCCGTGATCGGCCCGAACGGGGCGGGCAAGACCACAATGATGGATGTCATCACCGGCAAGACGCGGCCCGATAGCGGGCAAGTGGTTTTCGGTAAGGACACCGACCTGACCAGGCTGGACGAACCGAAGATCGCCGCGCTGGGCATCGGGCGGAAGTTCCAGAAGCCGACGGTGTTCGAGCCGCATACGGTCTGGGATAATCTGCTGCTGGCACTGGCCGGGGATCGCAGCCCTCGGTTCAGCCTGTTCGCGCGTGAGACCGCGGCCGAAAAGCGCCAGATCGAATCGATCCTTGAAACGACGCGGTTGACCGACCAGCGGCATCGCCGGTCGGCGGATTTGTCGCACGGGCAGAAGCAGTGGCTGGAGATCGGCATGCTG
>JAKBCJ010000211.1 GCA_021807975.1 Pseudomonadota bacterium
GCAAAACGGCGCAGGAGGACTTCCTGGCCACGCTGGCGGCTCTGCGCGACGTGATCGCTGCGCTGGATGGATGCCAACCGACGCAAAATCCCGACGGCAAAAAGGTGCATCCAGAGATGGCGACCTATATTGTCGCCGCGTTGAAGAAGGCCCGCACGCAATACAACATGCTGGATGCCAAAATGTCGGAGCTCGGCCTGAAGGATGCCGGCTGGACGCCACGGGGAATTGGAACGCCGCTTGATGCCGGGGTCTGGAAGACAAACTGGGCGGACGCGGTGGTCAAGGCATGCCTACCAGAGGACGACGGTGGCGTAGCCGACGGCCTGGACGCCCTGGTCAAGGCGGAGGCCGCGATCCTGGCCAATGCCAAGAATCCAGCCGAGCAGCGCAAAGCCAGGCTGAAGGCGGCCGACGTGTTGAATGACTTGATCGCTGCCTGCAAGCAAGCCTGGGCGCAGGCGCGCGGCGTGCCGGCGATGCTAACCGAGGTGGACAGGACATTAAAGGCCGCCGGCGCGCGGCGCATCGAGATCGATCAGGCCCTCGCGCCCACGACCTGGTCTGACATGCCTCCGGTGGACAACCCGGCGGACGTGACGGCGCAGAAGTGGAAGGCCTTCTGGGAAAGCGCGGTGAAGGCGGGTGTAGCCTTGCCGGATGATGGCGGTCTGCTGTCGGCCCTGCAGGGGCTGGATACCCGGGCGCAGGCCGTGGCGGACGCTGCCATCGGAAAGCCTAAGCTGAAGGCCCGGGTGGATTTTGGTATCGCCGTCGGCAAGGTCATCGTGGCGGAGCAGAAGCTGCTGAGTAAACAGCGCGACATCTGCAAGCCGCTGAAGGACTATATCCAGAACATCCATTTGCGGGCTTTGCAGTTGCAGGCAGCCATGAGCGCGCAGCGTGATCAAATCGGCTTCCTTGTGGTCGGTGGTACGACCGTTGCGGGATGGACGCAGACTTATGCCAACGCGACAAACGTTGGTGCGCTGCCGCCAGCCAAATCGGGTGCCAAAGCGTTCGAAAAAAGCCTGGGTGAGTATGAAGCCGCGTATCGCAAGATGCAGACCGCGGTGACGGGCAAAAAGTTCGGGGATGCGCTGAAGCAGGCGATGGTGGCCAGGCAGGCACTGAATGACGCCGATAAGGCGGTGTGGCAGAAGCTGCAGACGGCCGACGGATACAGTTCTAACAAGCAGATGGGCCCGTATCTGGAGAAGTTGCGCAAGGATATCGCCGATTATTTGAAAGACCCGGAGTTAACTGCCGCGCTTGGCGGCACAGCTACGGGCGCGGCCTTCGTGGCGGGTCCTTTCACGATGGAGGCCAGCGCGTGGGATAAGATCAAGAAGTCAGCAGTGAGCAATGGCGTTCTGATCGACAGCAAGACAGGCGTCACCGACGCGCTGAACAAATGCAAGAAGTCGCTGGCCAAGCTGATTGCGGAGAACACGGCGAAGAAGCCGGATCAGAAGAAGATCGACAAAGCCCGGGAGACGGCAATGGACGATGCCAAACGTCTGGTCGAAGTGACCGGCGCGCTGGGGGCGTTGGCGCCTGACAACCAAGCCTGGCAGGGATATGCGAACGCGGCCAAGAAATTTGCCGCGGATCATTTGGCGGATGTGACCAACCGCAAAAGCTGACGCCGCCGGTCACGAGTTGAGATTGACCTTCCCCTTCCCCGGGGCGGGTCAATCTCTACAGTGACGGGACCTGTTCGCCCCGGTGACAGGGTTCGCGGTCGTGGGCGTCAGGGACTGCAACGAAATAACTGTTTCGCTAGATGCGCGGCCGGTGGAGACCGTCCTGGCGGGCCCGCGCCCGCCAGGACGATGAATTGCCGGTTGCTTCCCTCGAACGATTCGGTTGTTTCGCCACAGGACTTTAGAGCTGAACCTGATGGATCAGGCTGAGACCGCCTCGATCACTACGGCGGTGACATTGTCGTTGACCCGGCGATCCAGGGCCGCCGCGATCATCGGATCGGTTAGCGATGTGGCGTGATTGCCCGCCAGCAGGGCAGCCAGGGCGGCATCGGACAGCGTTTTGCACAGCCCGTCGCTGCATAGCAGGAAACGGTCCCCGGGTTGGAGCGCGCCGGAGACCTTGTCGAGTTCGAACGGCTCCGATCCGCCACCGACCGCGCGGGTGATGATATTGGCTCGTGGATGCTTCTCGGCGTCCTCCGGCAGGATGGCGCCGGAGTCGACGAGTTCCTGCACCAGGCTGTGGTCGCGGCTGATCTGCTGCATCACCCCGTCGCGCAGCAGGTAGGCGCGGCTGTCGCCGGCCCACAGGCAGGCGAAGTGGGTGCCGGTCGCGATCAGCACGACGATGGTGGAGGCGATCACGGTGCTGGGTCCGCGGCGTCTGGCTTCGGCGCACAGGGCTTCGTGCGTCCGTCCGATCCGGGTGCGAATTTCGGACAGCAAGGCGCCGGCGCCGAGGCTGGGGGGTATTGTCTCCAGTGCGTCAGCAATCATGCCGGAGGCCACCTCACCGGCATCGTGGCCGCCCGCGCCGTCGGCAACGGCCCATAATCCTAATGCCGGGCGATCGACGAAACGATCTTCGTTATGGGTACGGACGGCGCCCGTATGGGTGGTTGACCAGGACAGAAAGCGCATGTCGCTCACCTGTTTCGTGTTGTCGGATCGGCGGAAGCAGCATCCAGCATATGTGCGAACAGGGCCCCGCCGGGAAGGGTATCGGTGGCGAACGCCTTGGCTGCCACGCGTGGGGCGCCTTCGGTCCACCAACTGCAATTGCCGTCCGGGACGTCCGCCGCAATCGATGCCGCGCCACCTGACTCCCCGCGGGCCGGCCGCAGACGTTCGATGAGGTTGTCGGGGTCGAGGTCGTGTTCGATGGCGGCCATACCCGCTGCCTCTGCCTGGTGGAGCGAGCTTATGGAATCAGTTTGACGTAGTTCGGAATCGGTGGCGACGCAGGCCAGGGTGAGCGGAAAATGCCGGCCGGCGCGATCGACGCTGGGCATGAACACACCAAGCGCCGCCTGGCTGCCGCAGATGCCGGATCGAAGCCGAAACCGCCAGATCGGAGCCTCCAGCCATGCCGGTACCCAGGCGTCTGCCAGCAGCGTCCGGCTTTCCGCCATGACCTGTTGCAGCCAGCGATCCCAGGCGTCGATGAAGTCGCGCGGCAGTCCGGCACGCACGAAATCGCCGCGGGCGGGTATCTTGCCGTAAAATCCGAACGAACAGGTCAGCTTGGTCACCCTGGCGTGGCTGTAACAGGCAATGGGTTGGGCGATTGACGGTGCGCCGTCCGTTGCTTCTTCCCAGTCTTAATCGTTACCTTCATTTTGGGGTTGTGCGCTAGGGTCGATTCGCAAACGAGTGATTCCGGCGGCAATTATGCGCAACGAATGTTTAAATTCCTAGAGTTTGCAGGCGATTAACATTTCGCTTGCGGTCCTCTTGTTTCGGATGGATAGAGGAGTCAGGGCGACAGCATGCGATCCGGGAAGCAGGTTCGCCGCCGGGGGCCAGCCGGCCCCATTGCGCTCTAAATTTTCTGCTTTGTGGAACGTGATGCAAAGAAAACCCGAACGGATGGCGACTGGCCGTATCGTTTGTCCAGCCGTGGTCATCTTGATCGGATTGGTGGCATCGTCTGGATCGGTTTGGGCGCAGGCTGCCCCCAACCTTTTGGCTGTACCGCCCGGTTCCCCATTGCCGCGCGTGCTGCCTCCCGAAATGCCGCAGGTGGAGCCGGGGTTGCCGGAACCCGCCCCCCCACAACCGCCCGGCCCGGAATCAGGCGCCATGGTTCAGGTTGCAGGGGCCGAAGTGCGCGGGTCCACCGCATACCCGGCCGGCCATTTCGCGGCGATACTGGCACCGCTGACCGGTGAAGTGGCGCAGTCGCAAATCGAGGATGCGCGGGCAGAGATACTGGCTACCTATCGGGCGGATGGTTATCTGTTCACCGCCGTGACGGTGGCACGCGATGCGGCCAAGCGTGCGGTGTTTTCGGTGACGGAAGGTCGGATCGTCGAGGTCAGGCTGGACGGCGATATTGGCCCGGCGGGCGTGCAGGTGCTACGCTTCCTAAATCATCTGGTGGATGTCTCGCCGATCGACATCGCCACGCTGGAACGCTGGCTGCTGTTGGCGCAGAGCGTGCCGGGGGTGACGTTACGCACAGTGCTGCGTCCGTCGACCGGCGATCCGGGTGCAATGTCGTTGGTGGCGCAGGTGTCACGCAAAGCATTTTCGGGCCTGGTGACAGGGGACAATCGGGGTTACAGCGGAACCGGCCCCGAGGAATTCGTGACCTCTATGAGCGCCAACAGCTTTACCGAATTTGGTGAGCGTACCGACCTTACACTTTTCTACGCCGCCCGCTCCACCCAGATTTTTGGTCAGGCGGCCACTGAAATGTTTCTAGGCGGATCGGGATTGAAACTGCGACTCTACGCCGGACGCGGGACGACGGACCCCAGCGGTGCGCTGGCGCAAATCGGTTATCATGGCGATACGACCTTGGCTGGCACACTGATCACCTATCCAGTGATCGTCCGGCGCCAGCAAACATTGAACGCCGTCGCCGCATTCGATGTGCTGGATGGGACGGTGGACACTAGCGTGAACGGTGTCACCACGCTGGCCAGCCGCGACAGTCTGCGCGTGTTACGGCTCGGCGGCGACTACGCGCTGCGCGACGTGGTGTTGGGCAGCGACCGGGCGGCGGTCTCCACTGTGAGCCTACGCCTATCGCGGGGCCTGGACGGGCTGGGCGCGTCCCCGCAGGGGGACCTGCTGGCTAGCCGCCTGGGCGAACGGATGGATTTTACCAAAGTGTCCTTCGAGGCGAGCCGTACCCAAACGCTGTTCAGTCCCTGGCAGGATGCCACCTTCGCCTTGCAGCCCACCGTCGCCGGACAGTATTCGCATGACGTGCTGCCCGCGGCGGAGGAGTTCTTTCTTGGCGGCATGCGGTTCAACCGGGGCTTCTATTCCGGGCAGGTCGGTGGTGACCGGGCTCTGACGGTGGATGTTGAGGCCCAGTTGAACACCGCATTCTCGGTTTCCGGCCCAACGGATCGGTTCGATCTCGGCGTTCAGTTCTACACGTTCTACGATTGGGGCCGCACCTGGCAGAGCCAGGTGCTGGACCGCAACGCCCTGCTGGTGTCGGCCGGCGCGGGCGCTCGGATGACGTTTCCGCATGGCGTGGAACTCGATGTCGAGGGTGTGGAGCGATTCACCACGCTGCCATTGGGCAACAGCGGCAATACGTCGGCGCTGCCAGGTACCGGGATTTATTGGAATTTAGTCGGGCGCTTCTGATCCGGGATCAAGGGAAACGGCCAGTTGTTGTGGCCTGGCGAGGCTTTTGGGGGGAACGTTGCATGGGCGGGATACGGCGTGACCACACAATGACATTTAGCATGCCAGTGCAAAAAGGCGGGGTGTGACAATACAATGATCCCTTTCCTTGTGACGCGCGCGGATCTACGCCGATTTCTGCTTCACAGCACCGCGCTTGTCGCGGTGGCGATGGTGGCGGGGGCCGTGCGTCCGACTTCGGCCCGCGGGCAAGGGTTGCCGAACAAGATGGCAGACCGAGCGGCGAAACTTCCGGCCACGGCCTTGCCAGGCGGCGGGCAGGTGGTGGCTGGTCAGGCCAGCATCGCGACAACTGGCGCGACCATGAACGTGACGCAGAGCACTGCAAACGCCGCGATCGATTGGCACAGCTTTGACGTCGGCTCGACCGGCACGGTCAATTTTACCGCGCCTTCGGCACAATCACTGACCGTCAACCAGGTGAAGGGACCGGACCCCTCGGTAATCGCGGGCCATATCAACGCCAACGACCGGCTGGTACTGATCAATCAATCGGGCGTAGTGTTCACCCGGGGCGCCGAGGTGAACGCGCAATCGGTGGTGGTTTCAGCGATCGGGGTCACCGAGGCCAATCTGAAGGCTGGCAGGTTGGCCATGACGAAGCCGGCCCATCCGGGCGCGGCGGTGATCAACCAGGGCAGGATCACGGTGGCGCAAACCGGGCTGGCCGCTTTGGTGGCGCCAGAAGTCGCCAATTCGGGCGTAATCGCCGCGAAGCTGGGCCACGTTGTTCTGGCGGGTGCCCCCGCGGCGACGGTGGATCTGTACGGCGACGGGCTGATGTCGATTGACGTGACCAAGCAGGTGACGACCGCGCCTTCGGGGCCGAACGGTCAACCGGTGACCGCCCTGGTGACCAATACCGGCACTATCATGGCCTCCGGCGGCACCGTGCTGCTGACGGCGCAGGCCGCCGAGGGCATCGTGACGAACCTGGTGCTGGCCGGGGGCAAGATCGAGGCAAACACGGTTTCGGGCAGGAACGGGGCCTCGCAAACCGGCACCATCGTGGTGAATGCGACCGGCGGGGGCAGCACCGTTACCGGCAGATTGTCGGCTCAGGGTAGAAAAAAGGGCACGACTGGCGGCCAGATTCAGGTCAACGCCACAGGCGCCGTGGCGATCGCGGCAAAAGCAAAATTGAAGGCGTCCGGCAAGGCGGGCGGCGGCACGATCGCCATTGGCACCACGCTGGCCCGTGCCAGGTCGGGGCCGTCCGCGAGCGCGCCGGATACAGCCGCCAACGTGGCGACTCGGGTCGCGATCGCGCCGGGCGCGCAGATCACCGCCAACGCAACCGCAAGCGGCCGTGGCGGCAGGATCGCCGTGCTGAGCAGCCAGTACACCGATCAGGGCGGTGCGATCAGCGCGAACGGTGGACCCAATGGCGGCGACGGCGGCTGGATCGAAGTCTCCAGCCTTGGCGGCTTCAGCCTGACCGGCCCGATGAGCGTGGGCGCCGCTTCTGGCCGAGCCGGGACGATCCTGATCGATCCGCTGGATCTGTCGATCGAGGCGAATGGCACCACCCCGAATGCCAACGGCCAGGTGACAGCGACCGGCCTGGCCTACTCCACGCCTAACCAGACCAGCAGTTCGGTCATCACGCCCAGCTCGTTCGATAACCTGACCGGGACCATCGTCCTGCAGGCCTCGCGTAACCTGACAGTCGATACGTCATTCACGTTCAAGGCTTCTCAGTTGTCGCTGGAGGCCGGAAATAACCTGACGATCAACCCGGGGTTCACCATCGGCCCGGCTTCGGGTTCGGGCGGCAGTCTGTCGCTGGCGGCGGCCACCGCCGGTTTCGCGAATTCGACCACGACCGGAGCGCTGGTCATCAACGGCGCGGTTTCGGCGAACACGACATCGGGCGTCCTGGCCCTGTCCGCCGGCACCGGCGGCATTCAGATGAACGCCAACGCTGACGGCCAGACCGTTGCCCTGACCACCACGGGCGCGGTGACTCAGACTGGCGGCACGATCGGCGCCACCGTGCTGGACGGTAACGGCGGTATTGGCGGCGCGATTCTGCTCGGTCAGACGGGGAACGCCATCGGTGCGGTATCTGGTCTTGTTTCGACCGCGACCACCGGCGGCGCGGTCACCCTGGCCGACGACAGTAACCTCGCGATTTATGGGGCGTTCGGCAATGCCACGGCCAGCCCGGTTTCGGTGCGGCTTGCGCAGGGCAAAACACTCACGCTGGGTATCACCAACACCAGCTCGGTGGACGTAGCCGCCGCGCTGAAAACGCTTGGCACGCTGTCACTGAGCGCTGACGCCATCACCTTGCACACGGCGGCCAGCACGATGACCGGCGGCGTGCTGGAAATAGCGCCTGCGAACCCGACACTGGCGCTGGAGGCGGGCGACAGCACGCCGGCCAACGCGTTGCTGCTGTCCACCGCGTTGCTGAATACGGGAACGTTCGCCACGGTAAGGTTAGGCGCCACTGGCGGC
>JAKBCJ010000212.1 GCA_021807975.1 Pseudomonadota bacterium
ACTGTATCGGCAGCGATCAGCTTGTAAACGAACACCGATTTCGTCTGTCCGATCCGGTGCGCCCGATCCGATGCCTGGTCCTCCACCGCCGGGTTCCACCAGGGGTCATAATGGATCACGGTGTCCGCCGATGTCAGGTTCAGCCCGCGCCCCCCGGCTTTCAGGCTGATCAGGAACAACGGCACCTCCCCCGCCTCGAACCGGCGCACCGGATCCGCTCGGTCCGTGGTGTCGCCACGCAGTTCGACGAACGGCACCCCGGCCGCGGTCAACACCGGCTTCATCAGATCCAGCATCGAGGTGAACTGCGAAAACAGCAGGATCCGCCGGCCCTCGGCGATCATCTCCGACACCATCTCCATCAGATCGTCCAGCTTGCTGGAGGACGCCGCGACGTCCGACAATTTGGCCAGCCCCGGGTCGCAGCAAACCTGCCGCAGCTTCAGCAGTGCCTGCAACACCAGCACATGGCTTTGCGCCACACCCCGGGCCGCAATGCCCTCGGTGACCTTTTCGTGCATCGTCGCTCGGATTGCCTCGTATAGTTCGCGCTGATCGGGCGCCAAGGTGATCCGGCGCAGGATCGTGTGCTTGGGCGGCAGTTCCGTCGCCACCGCGGACTTGGTGCGGCGCAGGATGAACGGGCGGATACGTGTGGAAAGCTGGCCGCGCCGCACCGGATCGCCGTCTTTCTCGATCGGCGCGCGGAACCGGCGGTTGAAGCTTTTGCGCGAACCTAGCAACCCGGGCATCAGAAAGGCGAACTGCGACCACAACTCGCCGAGGTTGTTCTCGATCGGCGTGCCGGACAGGCACAGCCGGTGCCGGGCCTGGAGCCGGCAGACGGCGTGTGTTGCTTTGGAGCCGGGGCTTTTGATCGCCTGCGCCTCATCGAGTACGACCATATGCCAGGGCAGCGCCGCCATTTCCTCGATATCGCGCGACAGCACGGTATAGGTCGTGATCGCCACATGCACGCCGTCCAGGTCGCGGCGCTTTTCGTGGCGGTCCATCCCGTGCAGCACCAGCACCCGCAGATGTGGCGCGAAGCGGGCCAGTTCCGCCGACCAGTTCGGCACCAGGGAGGTCGGCACCACCACCAGCACCGGCCGGTCCATGCGGCCAGAGGCTTCCTCGATGGCGATATGGGCGATGGTTTGCGCCGTCTTGCCCAGCCCCATGTCGTCGGCCAGCAACCCGCCCTGCCCGTTTTCCCGCAGGTGCTGCAACCAATTGACGCCCTGCTGCTGATAGGGCCGCAGTTCGGCCTTGAAACTGGCGGGTACCGGTGCCTCGGGGATTTCGGATACCGCGCGGTAGCGGGCGACATGTTCGATAATCATCGCGCCGTCCTGCCAGCGCGTGGTCACCAGGTCTTCCAGGTCCAGCACGTTCGGCGCGGCGGCGGCGTCCAATGTCAGCGAGTCGCCATTGGTCCGCGCGGCAGCCTCCACCAGATCGTCCATCACCGCCAGCAGGCGGGCGATGCGGTCGGCAGGCAGCTTCAGGATGCGGCCGTCATCCAGGCTGGTGACCACCTCGCCGCCGATAATCCGAGCGGAGTCCATGCCGCCGCGTTCGCGCAGGCGCATGAGGATCGGCAGCAGGGGATGGCGGGAGCCGTCGATCTCGATCCCGAAATCCAACGAGAACGCACCCTGCGGCGCATCCGACACCTTCATGTCGCAAAGCCCAACGGATTCCACCAGACGCGGGCCGAAATCGGTGTCGATCTGGTTGCGCCAGCCCAGCGCCTGCAACACCGGCAGGCGGTCGGCGATGAAACCCTGCCAGGCCTCGGCGGCATCGCGGCCGCGGAAGGCATAGACCAGGCGCCCCTTGGCCACTTTGGCCGTGGCCATGCGCATTTGCACCAGACCTTCCTGCCGGATCGCTTCCAGCGCCGCCGCCTCGGCGGTGCGGTCACGGCGGGCGAAGACCGGGCCGCCGGGTTCGTCGATGCGAACGAACTGGCGGTCGTCGTCGAACGGGACGGATGTGCCTTCATAGTCGAACTCCAGCAGCAGCGCGTCCAGCGTCTGCATGCGGCCAAATTCGTCGGGGCATGGGAACCGGGTCAGCCGCACCACCGGCGTCATCGGGCGTTCGACGATGACCTGTTCGGCGACGCTGGGCGGTTCGATGCGCCGCTTCGGCGACGGCGGCGCGGGCGGAGGGGCGACAAACGCCGGCCGGGGCGGCGGCGCGGGCGGTTGTATCCGCACCCGTCCGACCGCGCCGTTGTCGGCATCGATATACCACGGGCCGGAATCGGCCACGATGACGCCCGACCGAAGCGGGAGCGAGGACGTGGCAGCCGAGGCGAACAGCCGCGTTTCCCCCTTGATCAGCCGCTTGCCGCCGGCATGCCAGCGCGCGTGACCACTTTCGATCAGGGCATCCAGCAGGTCCACGACCAGGCCGGGCGCAATGCCGGTGCGGGGCTCAGTCCCCTCGCCCATCAGATAAGCGACGTCGCGGATCGCGGCGGGGGCCTGTTCGTCGGCGGCGATCTGGCGCGGCGTGGTGGGGGTGGCGATGCCGCTGCGCTCCCCAATCAGCACCGTGGTGACGACACAGGCATTGGGGTGCTCACCGGGCGCCAGTTCGAAGACGACCCGCTGGCGCTCTTTCTCCACCGGCTTGGTGGCCAGGGTATCGAGGAAGGTTTGCTGTTCCGGCTTGCGCAGCTCCGGAAACCGATCGAGCGCGGCGAATGCCGCCGCGGCCAGGTGCGCGCATCCTGGCATGCGGCAGGTGCAGCGGTGGTCGAACATCACCCGGCGCCCGAAAAGCGACGGGGTAATGGAGACGGTGTAGCGGATCGCCCGGTCCTGCACGGTGCCGGTAATGGTTTCCCCGTCCAGCTTGATATCGACACCCCCCGCCAAACCCAGCGTACGGCCACGGGTCAGCGCTCGGCCGTCGAAAATGCGGCCCAGGTCTTGGGAGGTATAAGGCGTCGGCATCGGGTTGGTTGCGGCCTTGGGCAATGGATCAGGCGCCGAGTCGGACGACGGCGGCGGGACACCCTGAGTCGCCTGAAGCGGGGCGCGGATGCAAGGCCCGTTTTGTGCCCCCGGTCACAGCGCGCAGCCGCCGCGACCCGCACTCTGCCTGTGTTCCAGCAGGAGATACCATGATGTGCCCCTATATCACCGCCACCAGCCTGGTACTCGGCCTGATCGGCTTATGGGTCGCCCTGGCACAATTGTCGGCATAGCGGCGCCCGAATCACGCCGCTGACGAAATACCAGCGTGCTCGACAACACTTTTCAGATAGCGCCAGCCAGACGCACTTCCCATCGATCATGGCTTGAACCATCAATTCCGCCGCCGAAGGTTCGTCGGGAAGTCATGCCATGAAGCCAATCGATGCGCAGGCTCGCCGCGCCGCGCTCAAGCGGTCCGAAATCGTCTAATCCCTTAGCGAAAGCGACATCACCACGATCATGCCGCCGTTCTGGGCACCGCGCCGCAGAATCGGGGCGCCCCGTTCCACCCGCCGGCGAATGGCCAATGCCTGGCGAGGAGCGATTCATCGTCGTGCTGATGGTCGATATGCGCGATTCGACCCGCATCGCGGAAACACGCCTGCCCTTTGATTCGGTGTTTATCGTTGATCGTTTCGTCACGGCCGCCGGACTGGCGGTGGATGCCCACGGCGGCCGTGTCAGCCACTTCCCGGGCGACGGATTGGTGGCGACCTTCGACCTGGAATGCGGCCCCGGGGAAGCCTGCCGCCAGGCATTGGCCACATTGACCAGGATCGGCCACAACATCGCCGAACTGAACGCGGTTATGCGCGCTGAAGTCGGGGAGGAGATCAGGTTCGGCATTGGTGCCCATTGCAGATCAGCCATCGTGGGCGGGATCGGCTACGGCCCGATCCGGACGTTTACCACCCTCGGCGACGCAGCCAACGTCGCTTCCCGACTGGAAACGCTATGCGAGACGTTCGTATGCGAAGCGGTGATTTCCCACGACATTTGCCGCATCGCCGATATCGCGACGAACAGTCTGCCAATGGAAAAGGCCAGAATTCGCGGGCGAACGGCCCCAATCCAAGTACACCCGATCAGCCGGGTCCGCGGACTGGCCGACCTGATCGCGATTTCCGAAGGGGTCGGGCAGTTTGCCCGCCCTCATTCGGTGTAGTCACAGACGTCACTTTATCGCCTTAAGGCTCCCGCATGCCCTCCGCCAGAGTAGGAACGATCCGTGAAAGCAGATACGACAGGATCGTCCGCATGGCGAACGCCACACCGGCCGGCGATCAGCCCTGGATCACCGGCATGACGATGTGGATCGCGACCAGAACGAGGATCAATATCACTGCGATCCGAATAATGCCCCCGAACAGGCGCAATGACCCCAACACCAGCAGCGCGGCGACCGCAAGCAGAAGCACTGTTTGAAGCGTGTGGGGAACACCAAATTGCTGAAGCACCCCGCGCAGCCAAAGTTCGAGCCCGGTCAGGATAGAAGCCACCGCCAGTCCGAACCCTGTGAGCAGCCTAAGCAAAGTGTCGATGGCAGTCTGAAGTTGGCTCACGCTGTTTCCCTGGAGGACGATCCCCGCGTCAGGAGATCGTGCGCCACGGGATGATGTAAAAGAGGGTCGTCCCAAAAACGTGACGTCTCATCTGGCCCGGCGGCCTTCTGACGGCGCAGGCAGACCGTCGAAATCCCCCCTCTACCAATCACGCCTGATCCGCACCGGCACGCCTTTAGACGCGGGCGTTTTGGATTCCTTGTCATGATACCAAAGCGGCACCAGCACATTCATTTCAGGATAATATCCGCCCACGCACCCATCCGGCAGATCGAATGGTGTCACCGTCAATCCTTGCACCTCTCGATGCACGTCGTCCCCGGCATCGCAGACCAAACTAACCTCCATACCTTCGGTCAGACCCTCCCGCACCATGTCGGAGGGATTGATCAGCAGAATCATACGCGATCCCTCCAGGCCCCGTAGCCGGTCACTGAAGCCGTAGATCGTCGTATTGAACTGATCGTTGGACCGCATTGTAATGAGATGGAATCGTCCGGGTGCATCACCCGTACCCAAAGCCGAGATGACGTCAGGTTGAGTGAACTCCGCTTTGCCACTTTCGGTTTTCCAGGTTCGTTCATGGGCGGCATTGCCGCGATAGAAGCCCCCTGGCTGGAACATCCGGCCACTGAAGTCGTGAAACTCCGTCGGATAAGTCTGGGCGATCAGGTCCCGAACCAAACCATAATCGCCGGTCCAGTCGTCCCATCGCCACTTCGGATGCGATGGCAACGTCGCCTTGGCGATGCCAGCAACGATGCTCAGTTCAGATCGCAGCATCGTGTCGGCCGGCGAACGCTTGCCGATTGATCCGTAGATATGGCTGAAACTGTCCTCGATCGTCACGGTTTGCCGCCCGCTGGCCTGCATGTCCTCCTCCGACCGAGCGAGGCAGGGCAGCACATAGGAAGTTTGGCCGTGAACCAGATGGCTGCGGTTGAGCTTGGTGGCGATATAGACGGTCAATGCCTGCCTGGTCCACGCCGCTTCCATTGCGTCACGGTCCGGAATGGCACGCACGAAGTTACCGCCCAGACTGACGAAACCTTTCACAGACCCATCACGGATTCCCTCGCAAGCATCCACCGTCGTCAGGCCCTTCTCGCGCGGCGGCTCGAATTCAAACATCTCAGCGAGTGTATCGAGCGGTACGAGCTCCGGCTTTTCTGAAATGCCAACCGTGCGCTGGCCCTGCACATTGGAATGGCCACGGACTGGCGAAATACCCGCGCCCTGGCGGCCAATATGGCCGCCCAGCAGCAGAAGATTGACCAACATTCCGACACTCTGCGTGCCATGGACATGTTGCGTAAGCCCCATTCCATACACACCGATCACGCGGTCGGCGGCAACATAGACGTCCGCCGCCCGCTCCAGATCCGCCCGTTTAAGGGCGGAAACGCGCTCGATCTCGCTCCACTCGGTCCCGCGCGCTATGGCGGCGAAACCGTCGAAGCCGGCTGTGTGCGCAGCGATGAAGTCCCGATCCAGTGCGCCGGGCTCACCCGCGGCGAGACGCGCGTCATCGATCGCCAGCACGTGCTTACAAACGCCCATAATCGCGGCAATATCTCCGCCGGGCCGCACCTGTAGATACATGTGGGACAGATCGGTGCCGTGTCCCGTCAGCATCTCAATCGGATTCTGCGGGTTGACGAAACGCTCCAGCCCTTTCTCGCGCACGGGGTTGAATGTGATGATCTTACAACCGCGCTTGACCGCTTCTTGCAGCGGATGAAGGAAACGCGGGCTGTTCGTTCCGGGGTTCTGGCCGAAGTAGAAAATCGCGTCGCAATGCTCAAAATCTTCAAGCAAACATGTTCCGACCGGCGACCCGATGACCTTCTTCAGCCCTACGGACGTGGTTTCGTGGCACATGTTGGAACTGTCGGGAAGGTTGTTGTGCCCATACATGCGGCCAAACAGGCCAAACAGATAGGATGTTTCCAGCGACGCCTTGCCGGACGCATAGAAAATGACCGACTTCGGGTCGAGCGCTTTCAGTTCGGCACCGATGGCGGCGAATGCCTCATCCCACCCACAGGCGACATAGTGATCGGTCGCTGCGTCGTAGCGCAGCGGCGTCGTCAGCCGGCCTTGCATCTCCAGATCGTAATCGCTCCAGCCCAGCAACGCCGTGACCGTATGGTTAGCAAAGAACTCGGGTCCGCATCGGTCCCGGGTCAGCTCCCAGATCGTCGATTTGGCGCCATTTTCGCAGAATTCAAAGATATGCGGATGGGCCGGCTTTCCCCACGCGCACGATGAGCACATGAACCCTTCCGGCTTGTTCTGACGCGCCAATGTTTCAAGTATGGCCGGGCTGGACAGTTCGCGGGAAAAGACCTGAACCATACCCTTCAACGACCCCCATCCGCCGGTGGCGCCGTCGTAGTGCTTTGTCTCGATTGGTGTGTCTGCCATGGATACCCTCCAATCCCTCCGGGTCGCGACCGTCGCGGGTGCGGTTGTGCGGGATTTCTCTCGCGAACATTGACGGCTCGGGTTGAACGGGATGACTGGCTGGGGGGTCGCAACACAATTTGGACAGAGCCGGATGCCGGCGCCGTCGCGGAACGGTTCGAATTTACCGGGTTACGCGCCCACGGTTATCTATCCGGCTAGAGCCTGTTGCGATTCACCGAGAGTTAATCAGCGCGCCCCCCCCCAGATAGATCATCGCCTCGAAACTGGTGTCTGTCTTGTCGCTTCGCGTGTCGATGCGCTTGAACTTCTTGAGCTTACAGAAGAAGTTCTCAATAAGGTGCCGCCATTTGTAGATGTTCGCATCAATTACAAGGGGTGCCGTGCGGCCGGGCATCTGTGACACAACGATTTTAGCACCGCACCCTGTCAGGTTGGCGATGATCTTGTTGTTGTCGAACGCCTTGTCGGCAATGAAGCCTTGGAACTCGAGGCTCTTGATAAGTGGGGCCACGCCGACACTGTCGTGCCGCTGGCCCGGCATGAGCGAAAGCCGGACGAGATTGCCCAGTGCCTCGGTCAGGGCCAGGATTTTTGTGGTCAATCCGCCCCGGGACGAGCCGATCGCCTGATTTTTAGTCCCGCTTTTGCGCCCTGGCTGTGCCGGCGTAGCCTGACGATGGTCGCATCGATCATGGCGTACTCCATGTCTGGCTCGTCCGAGGCCGCAACGAACATCCGCCTGAATACGCCGGCCTTGACCCAATCGCGGAACCGGCAGAACACCGGGTTCCAGTTGCCGAACGATGGCGGCAGGTCCCGCCAGGGGCTGCCGGTG
>JAKBCJ010000213.1 GCA_021807975.1 Pseudomonadota bacterium
TACAAGCCGCGCTCGCTGGTCTGCCAGACCTGGACCAGCGCATCGGCCATCGGCGTGCCATCGGTGGCGGTGACCGTGCCGTAAACCACGATCTCCTCGACCGTCGGCTTTTCCACGATCTGCGTGCCCATCGGCGTCAGCTCCACGCCTTCGCGGAAGAACGGACCCAGCAGGCTGCTTTGCGTGCCCAGTTCCTTCGCCTTCTTGTCGTGCAGCGCGTTGACCACGGCACTCAGGCCCAGCACGTCGGATAGCAGGATGAACTCTTGCCGGATCGGGGTGCAGGCCTGCCCGACCGCGGTCATGAACTGGATGCCCTGCAGCCATTCCTCCGGCGTCAGGTTCACCTCGCGGGCGAAGGCGTGCATGTGCCGAACGGCGGCGTCGCAGATCTCTTTCATCCGCTTGTTCTCGGTCCCCGCCATCTGGCGAAGCGTCTCGTCGGTGACGGTGAATTCGTCCAGGTCCTGCATGATGGGCCTCCCGGTTAGTGTTCTGCCGTCAGCATAGAGCGGATTCCGGGGGCTTTGCCAGCCGCCCGCGCTGCCATACAGTACTGCGATAAATAAACCCGGAGGAAACACACATCATGCTGAAGCGCCTCGGTGGAGCTTTGCTCGCCGCCACGATCGCAGTCTCGGCAGCCCCGGCCGCCAAGGCCGCCGATCCGATTACCATTGGCCTGGGAATGGCACTGACCGGCGGTCTGGCGCCGAACGGCAAATCCGCCCTGTTGGCCATGCAAATCTGGGAAGAAGACATCAACGCCAAAGGTGGCCTGCTCGGTCGGCCAGTGAAGCTGATCTACTACGACGATCAGTCCAATCCCTCCACCGTTCCAGGCATCTACACCAAACTGCTGGATGTCGATAAAGTCGATCTCGTGGTCAGCGGCTATGCGACCAACATGGTCGCGCCCGCCCTGCCGATCGTGATGCAACACCACCGTACGTTCCTCGGTCTGCTGGGTCTGGCCGCGAACAGCGAGTTCAAATACCCGAATTACTTCTCGATCAGCCCGACCGGCGGCCCGCATCCCAAGCAAAGCTTCTCGAAAGGCTTCTTCGAGGTGGCGATGGCGCAAAACCCGAAGCCAAAGACGATCGCATTCGTTGGCGCAGATGCGGAGTTTCCGCGCAATGCCCTGGAAGGCGCGCATGAACTGGCGAAGGAAGCAGGTCTGAAGATCGTCTATGACCGCACCTACCCGCCGACCACGAACGACTACACCCCAATCGTGCGCGGCATTCAGGCCACCGATCCCGACCTGGTATTCGTCGCGTCCTATCCGCCGGATTCGGTGGGGATCATCCGAGCGGCGAGCGAGATTGGGTTGAAGGCGAAGATGTTCGGGGGCGGGATGGTCGGCCTGCAGGCGACCGCGATCAAAACGAAGCTTGGCCCGTTGCTGAACGGAATCGTCGATTATGATTTCTGGCAGCCGGTCGGCCCCTATGCCACGCCGGAGGCGATGGCGTTCCTGAAGCGCTATCAATCTAAATCCGCGGCGGCCGGGGTCGATCTGCTGGGCTTCTATCTCCCTCCGTTCGCGTACGCGGATATGCAGGTGCTTCAGCAAGCCGTCACCGCCGTGGGCAGCCTGGATCAGCAAAAGATCGCTGACTACATGCGCTCCCATACGTTCAAGACCGTCGCTGGTGACATTACCTTCGGTGCCGATGGCGAGTGGACCGACGCCCGGGTGCTGGAAGTCCAGTTTCAGCACGTCAAGAGCGACGACGTGGATCAGTTCCGCGACCCGAAGGTGGAGGTGGTGCTGAACCCGCCGGCGTTGAAGAACGGCGACCTGATCTATCCGTACCCGGACGCCAGGAAGTAACGCCCGTTCGCTGCGCGTCCCCGCCACCCTGTGGTGGCGGGGACTGTCGCGCGTCGGCGGTTTGGATAGCGCTCGCGGCCGAACCGTAAGCTGGTTATGGTTCCAGCCATGGACACACAAAAAATCAACCTGCACCTGGTTTCCGACGCGACCGGGGAGACGTTGAACTCCATCGCCCGGGCGACGACCGTTCAGTTCGAACCGGCGGAGATCATTCATCACCGCTGGAGCCTGATCCGGACCCGCTTCCAGCTTCACCGTGTGCTGGAAGGTATAGAGGCCGAACCCGGGCCGGTGCTGTCCACCTTGATCGACCGGGCGTTGCGGCTGGAACTGGACACCACTTGCCAGCGCCTGAACGTCAAGGTCGTCAATGTGCTGGACCCGGTGATCGGGGTGCTGCAGGACGCGATCGGACAGAAGGCGGAGGCCAAGCCCGGCCGGCAATATGTGCTGAACGCCGACTATTTCTCCCGGATCGACGCGATGCACTACGTGCTGGCGCACGATGACGGGCAGGCACAGCCGGGCCTGGCCGGTGCCGACGTGGTTCTGGTCGGGGTATCCCGCAGTTCCAAGACCCCGACCTGCTTCTATCTGGCGAACCGCGGTATCAAGGCGGCGAACGTGCCGCTGGTGCCGAATCTGCCGATCCCGGCGGGGCTGGCGGACATCAAGTGCCCGGTCATCGGCCTGACCCTGGCGGCGGAAGCCCTGATCGACATTCGCCGCCACCGCCTGCGCCTGATCGGCGGCGGCACCCAGACCGGCCCGATCCGCGCCGACAGCTCGGAATACGTCGATGAGGATGCGGTGAAGGCCGAACTGCTGTGGGCCAGGCGGTTCTGCAACAGCCACGGCTGGCCGACGATCGATGTGACGCGCCGGTCGATCGAGGAAACCGCGGCGACTGTGCTGCAGTTGATGGATGCCTGGCACAACCGGCATGCCAAGGCAGGACACCCCGGCTAAAAGCCGGCATTCGCTCCATCGTCGCGAATTTGCGCCCGGGGGTGCGTTATGTGGCTTGCCGACGGCGCCGAGGGCAGCTATACGCCGCCCCTCGGTCGGAGTGTAGCTCAGCCTGGTAGAGCACTGTGTTCGGGACGCAGGGGCCGGAGGTTCGAATCCTCTCACTCCGACCAAAAAAATCCATGCGCCCGAATGCGTGGACGCGGTTTGCGGGCACCGGTTCCTCTCGTCAGCTGATTTCAGCCCCGACCTTTCGAACGCCGGTAACCGCACCGGGAAACACCGTCGATCGGTGTCCCCCGGCGGCTCGGTTCAGCTATCGGTAAACGCCTCTCCCCACCGATCCGCGAACACCACGTCTTCCAGCGCCGTCCGCGCCACCGGCCCGAACTTGCCCATCGGATAGCCCATCGGCAGAATCGCATAGGAATGGGCGTCGTCGGGCAGCCCCAGTGCCGCTTCGGCTTCCTTCTCGAACAGCAGGTACAGCGTCGTCAGTGTCGCGCCCAACCCAAGCGCCCGGGCAGCAAGCAGCATGTTCTGCACCGCCGGATAGATCGACGACCCGGAGGTTCGCGTGTGCGTCCCGCCTTGCAGGCACGGCACGATCCAGACCGGCGCCTCATGCAGGTGGTCCGCCAGATGTTCGGCGGCGGCCAGCATCCGATCGAACCGGTCGCGCGACGAACCGGGCGCCGGGGCGCCCTCCCGGTAGCGCGGACCAACGATCTCGTGCCAGCCGCGCCGGTACCATTGCGCCACGTTCGCCTTGATCGCCGGATCGCGGATCACCAGAAACCGCCACGTCTGCATGTTGCCGCCATTCGCGGCAGAGGTCCCGGCCTCGAGAATCTGACGGATCAGCGGCGCCGGCACCGGGTCTGGCTTCAGACGCCGCATCGACCGCGTCGTGCGGATGATTTCGAACAGGTCTGTGTTCATGGCTTAGTTCCATCCCTTGTAAGGCAACACCGGTTGCTGCACAGCCGACTTATCCGGCCAGACAGCAACGTATTTCTTGCCGGTAAGCTGCACCAGCAGCGTTGCCGCCAGCTTGTTCTGGCCCTTGGCGTCGTATGCGATGCCGTTATAGCCGATCATCAGTTGGTCCGGTTTCAAGTCCTGGCTGACCAGCGCCGCCCGGATTTTCGACGGTTCCGTCGATCCCGCCCGGTTGATCGCTTCCATCAACGCCAGAAACCCCTGCATGCCGCGGGCCGAGGTATCGTCCAGCGCGTGCCCTGCATGTTTCTTATAAAGTTCGTTCACGATGAACGATGCGCTGCCCGGCTTGCCCGGGTCGTAAGAACTGCGGTCAAAGACGCCCTGCGCCAGGTCGCCGGCCGCATCGATGAAGGCGTTGTCGGAGAAGCCGGAATCGTCGCCGATCAGGATCGGCGGCTTCCAGTTCAGCGTGTGCATCGTTTTGGCGAACAGGATCGCATCCGACGTGTAGCTGACGAATATCGCGCAGTCTGGATTGGCATCCTTCAACTGCAATACCTGCGCGCTGACGTCGCTGGAGTTGGCGTTATAGACGATGCGGCCATCCATATTCAGCCCTTTGGCCTTCAATGCGCCGATGATCGCGTTGCCGGTGGATGTGCCGTACTCGGTGTTTTCGTTGATCACCGCGACCTTATCGACCTTGAAGCCGGCCGCCTTGCGATCCGCCAGGAACGACGCATAGGCGGCGCCGAAATCGGTACCGATCGGGGTGGGGCGGAAGAACCATTTGAACCCGCGTTCGGTTAGGCTGGGCGCGGATGCCTCGCTGGCCATGAACGGAATGCCGTAACGCTCACACACAGCGCTGGCGGTCAGAACGCAACTGGACTGGTAGCAGCCGGCCATCGCCGTGACCTTTTCACGGGTGATCAGGCGCAGCGCCTCGCTTTGTGCGATGGCCGGGTTGCCCTGATGGTCGGCGAATATCACCTCGACCTTTCGACCACCCAAACCGGGTAGCCCCTCGGTCGCCGCCAGCGGCAAGGTGGGCAGCTCCGGATGGGCGTTGTTGATAATATCGACAGCAACCTCGATCGCGTTTTTGACCGCCGTGCCGGCGGACGCCGCGACACCGGTCAACGGATAGGGCGCCCCGATCCGGATCGGGGCATCGGCCGCGCGCAGGCCACGGGGCATCAGGGCCAGGGCGGGGGCAGCAAGGCCCATGCGCGTCAAAGTTCTGCGAGTCGTCGTCATCCATCGTTCTCCAGCCAACCGCGCGCAGTCGATATCGCCGCACCCGCCCCGTCAATGGGGGGCATCCCTTGCCAGGAAGCCGGGGCTCTTTAACCTGAATCGTATTCCGACCGGGGACTCTCCAGTGACACCGCATCTGACCCATACCGCAACCATTACCATCCACGTCGGCGATCCCATCGCCATCGGCGAAACCGGGGAGGGCCTGCGCCGCATCATACCGATCCTGGGGGGAACGATCGCCGGTCCGCGCATCGGCGGCACCATTCTTCCCGCCGGCGCCGACTATCAGATTATCCGCGCCGACGGGTACACCACGCTGGATGCCCGCTATGCCGCGCGTCTGGACGACGGGGCAATGATCTACATCGTCAACACCGGCGTGCGGTTCGGATCGCCCGAGGTCATGGCACGCATCGCCCGCGGTGAACCGGTCGATCCGGCGGAGGTCTATTTCCGCACGACGCCGCACTTCGAAACCGCGTCGCCTGCCTGGCACTGGCTCACCCGGCCGCTGTTTGTGGCAACCGGCGCCCGCCATCCCGATCGGGTGGAGATCGACGTGTTCGAGGTCGGCTGAAATCGGACCAACGCCCCCCGGCGCCCCCGCCATCGGGCGCTCGGTATCCGCCGCTCTGCCCGTAGGAGCATCGGAACAGGAGGAAATAACATCGGCCACCGATACCGCTATGGTCTGCAAAATATCCGCGAAGCTGCCAAACCCTCGCGGAAATTCCACTTCTGTCGCGCGTAACTGCCGCGATCTCAATACGGATACCGTAAGGGCCGCGAAATGACCCCCAACTATCCGAAAGCCTCCGCCTGACTGGCCAGCCGCCATGCCAGAATGTCGATCCGGTCCTGCCCGAAGAATGGCTCGCCGCGATAGACCATCGTTGGCACGCCCCAATGCCCGGCCGCGCGCAAGGCATCGTCGTTGCGCGCCAGTGCAGCCTCGTGCGCATCGGGATCGTTGGCAACGGAAGCTGCCAACGCCGCCAGATCCAGCCCGGCGCGCGCAGCGGCTTCAGCCAGATGGTTGCCTTCGTTCCAGCCGTCCACCTGTCCGTCCCACAGCAGGCGGGAAACCTCCAGGCAGAACGGCAAGGCACAGCCGCGCGCCGCCGCGGCGATACCAAGCCGGCCCAACTGGCGGGCAAGCGGTTGCTCGGCGGTGAGGGCGAGGGTTACCGGATCCTGTGCGATCGGGTCCGGAACCGGGCGGCGAAACGGCAGCCCATGGAACTGCGCGGCGCGGGCACTGTCCAGCATGAAGTAAGGCCGTGCCAGCGGATTCATGGAGCGGAAATAGTCCGGGTTGCGCAGCGCCGCCGGATGCACCACGCGCACATCCAGCGTCACCCCGAACCGCTCGGCCAGCGCGGCAAGGCGCGGCAGGGCGATGTAGGAATATGGGCTGCGGAACGACCAAAAGACCTCGATAACGTCTGCCATCCGCACACCTCAGCCTGCCGGTGCCAGCAGGGCGGGCAAATCGGCCAGGCTGCGCACCTCATGATCCGGGGCGCCGGGCAGGCGTTCAGGCTGCTGACCGTAACGATTGCACCACACCACACGCATGCCGAAGGCAGAGGCCGCGAAAGCATCCCATGCGTTGGACGATTGGAACGATACCTGCGCCGCGGTCAGACCCAGCGTGTCGAGCCCGTACTGATAGACCCGCGGATCGGTCTTGAAGACGCCCGGGACGTCGGCCGACAGCACCGCGTCCAGCAGATCATGCAGGCCCGCGCCGCGCACCGCCGCGTCCAGCATCGACGGCGACCCGTTGGACAGAATGGCGGTGACGAAGCCTGCATCCCGCAAGCGGCGCAACGTGTCCGGAACCTCGGGGAAGGCCGACAGTGTCAGATACAGGTCCATCAGCCGCGACCGAAGGGCGGGCGTGGCAATCCCCAGGCTTTCGAGCGTGAAATCCAGCGCCTCTCCGGTGACCTGCCAGAAGTCGGCGTAGCGGCCCTGCAAGGACCGCAGCCATGTGTATTGCAACTGCTTGTCGCGCCACAAGGCAGTCAGGGCGCCGCGCTTGTCCTCGGGAATGCCGGCGCAACGTGCCGCCGCCGATCCAAAGTCGAAGATGGTGCCATAGGCGTCGAAAACGCAGGCGCGGATACCTTGCAACCGGCTCATTTGCCGGTGCCCCGGATCGGGTAGTTTTTTTCGATCACGAACCGAAGTCCGCCAGCCAGCCGATCCAGATCGGGGCGAAGGAACGGGGCGTTGGCGATATCGACCAGATGCAGCGCACCTTCGGGATTGACCAGGAACAACGCCGGCTCCGGAAAGCGATGGTCGGTCTCCTGTTCCGAGCGCGGTTCGGAGATGTAAAGGCCGAGCGCGCGCATCGCCGCTTCGTCCATCCCGTAGAGCAACGGGAAGCCGGGCTTCGCTGCCTCGGCGGTCAGGCGGGTCTGGGCTTCGCTGTCGGCGGAAACAGCGGCGACCGAGACGCCGAGATCGGCGAACGCGGCGCGGCGCTTTTCAATTTCACCCAGGTAGGACTTACAGATAGGGCAATGCTGGCCACGGATCACGAACAATGCCTGCCAACCGCCGGGGGCGCCGAAGGTGAAATCGCCGCCATCCAGTTGCTTGAATGTCACGGGCGCGAAGGGCTGGCCGGGATGAAGCTTGTCCGTCGTTTGCATTTGGAACTCTCTTGTTGAAATGGGGCCGGCAGCCGGCCCTGTTGTTGCGGCTTCGTGTGAATCAGGCTGCCGTGCGGTAGCCGCATCCGTTCGATGCGCTGATGACGAGGAACACCACTTCC